>CAZDLQ010000008.1:0-14668 GCA_964506315.1 uncultured Oscillospiraceae bacterium | reverse complement strand
AGCAGGCGTTCCCCGTCTCGGTGAAAAAAGAAAAGTGAAAAGTGTATCGTACTCGTCAATCGACAGGTTGTCGTAGTTAGCGTAGCTTTTAAAGAGTACGTTTGACATACCGTTGCCGATTTCAACCTGTACGCTACCGTTTTGTGAATCGGTTTTCTCGATATTCTTGAGAACAACTGAGGTCATTGAGTAAATGCCCCTGCCAATGTCGATGCTTGTGCAGTCGTTAGCCATTATTCTCGGGAACTCGGGATAATCGTCTTGACGGAAGGTTTGAACAAGGTCGGTTACGCTATATTCATCGGTGCCTTGGATCTTGAGCATATGTGCGATATACTCTTCCTCGCTTTGATAAAGCATAACGTCATCAATAAGGATATTGCCCTTAGAGAGTGCGGGATATTGATACTTATCAAAGGTTATTCCGAAGTAGTCAATAAGGTCAGGCGAGAAGAATGCGCCGTCAACCATTTCGTCCGAATTTTCCGAGTCATAGTTAAATGAAGTAAACGGAATAAGTACGTTTCCGTCAAAGCCGGGTTCCAACTTAATTGAACCGTAGCGTTTATATGCCTTACCGCCGCTAATGGTGTAGTAGCAGGTATCGCCATAGTAGAACGCCTCAGTACCCTCACGGGATTCAACGCCGAAGCCAACGGTTTCGCCCATTGCCTTGGGAACCTTTACGTAGAATGAAACGCCGACTGAGTCAAGAACCTGCCATCTAAGGTCACGGCTTACTTCCTCATAATTGAGTGCGTCATTCTTAATGTATATAGCCGAGCTTGCATTTCCGGGAAGGAGTGCAAGACCCTTTGAGGTTTCGTTGGGCTTAGCAACGTCAGCGATTTGAACCTTCGCACCTGTGATGCCGTAAAGTCCGTCGCCAATCTCGGTACCCGAGCAGTCATTTGCCATTACAGCGGGGATAGAAGGATCGGTAACCTTATTGTGTGCGGTGTTCTCGATCTTTGCGCTTGAGTTGGGTGCATAGTTCTCGGTGAAGGTGTTGATGTCTTCAACAATAACGGTGTCGCCAATATAGAAATCAAGGTCAAGCCACTCGCCGTTAGCATAGCTTGCTCCGGAACGCGGGAAGAACTGAATTGAAGAGAATTTGGTTTGAATCTCATTCCAAGACATTCCATCATTTGTAAAGGTTGTAAACGGAATGATCAACCAGCCATCCAAGGTTCCGAGATGGAATCTATTGTTAGCAGGTACAGTTTTCTTGGTCCAGGTTCCTGTTGTGTTATCAATAATGTAATAGGTTGTACCCGATTTAACCATTGCCTGTTTCTCGGTGTTGTAATAGTAATAGAAGCCGGGGTTAGTTCCGTTATCGGTTACCTTAATACGAGTAGCAATACCAAAGAAGCTTCTTGCCCAAATTGCATTGGGGAAACCGGTCTTGTCATCCTGACCGTAAAGCTTATGGCCCTTGAGTGTGTAGTTGGGGTTGTTTGAATCGTAGAAATTAACCTTATAGTTTAAGAAGTATTCGTCGCCGATTTTTTCAACCTTGATAGTACCTGCACTGTTATCGGAGGGAGTTCCGTCTGCTTTTTTACCAAAGTGTGCGGAGAACCAATACTCTTTATATTCACCTGCTTCTACATATCTACTGATGGGCATAAAGTCACTCGAACCGTCGCCTCTATCGTAGGGGTTGTCGTAAGCTAAGGTTGTAACCACCAAGCCGGGAGTTTCGGCGTGGGAGTTTTTATTACGTCCAATAACTGTGTATTTGGTCGAGGGGTCAAGATCGGTAAATACGCCTGTTTCGTTCCAGTTTTCACCGTCGATTGAATACTCAAGACCTGCAACGAGCTCTACCGAAAGCTCGTGATAACCTACTTCTTTAAGCACGGGCACTTCAAGAGGAGGATTAGAAAGGTCGGTTGTAAGGACGGTTTCAGCTGTATGTGTTCTACCAATACGTCTTACGTAAATGGTGTAGGTGGTGTTCTCAGGAAGTCCTGTGAACTCACCTGTAGGTTGCCAGTTTTCTTTATCGAGTGAATACTCAAAGCCTGTAACTGTGTTAACAGTAATCGAGCTGTCAGTTTTTGCAATAAGCTCAGGAACGTTAGGATCAGCATTTGCTAAGATAAAGTTGTTGGAATCGTAAATAATTGCGCTGTCGCCAATATAAGCGGTTCTACTGCCCCAATCGCCTACCATACGAATTTCAATTCCTGTAAAGTTGGTTACAAGGTCAGCCATAGCATTGCCTGCTTCTTGCCAAAACTTTGCAATAGGAAGAATGATCCAACCGTTGAGCTCTTTGTCAATCTTAATGTTTCCTGAACGCTCAAGTAAGGTCATTTCACCGGTTTTAATGTCGATATACTGAACTTCAGTAGCAAGTACGGGAAGTGATGTGTACTGCTCGCTTCTTGTAAGCTCAAAGTCAAGACCTGTTACAGCACCCTCAGCACCGCCGAGAGTTGCAACACGGATTGCAAAGCCTGTTACCTTTGCGCCGTCGATAGCCTTGGGGTAACCTGCTTTTCCGTCGTAATACTGTTTGCCGTTATAATAAGCGTTGGAGCTTATCATAAAGTCCTCATTATCAGCGCCGTTCTTTTTAAGCTCTACAAAGCGCTCGCCGTCGATGGTTTCAACAAAGAGTACGCCGCCGTTTTCATAACTGGCATACGTGCCGTCTTCAGCCTTGCGACCAAAAGCACTTGAGAAGTTTGTATTAACAAGTACGTTTGAAAGGTATGCTCTACCTGCACTGTTTGTGGGAAGTTCGCTACCATCTACGTTCTTGTTAGGAACGCGGAAGAAGTAGCTTGCGCTGTCAGCGTTATCGGTGGAGTAAGGACTACCGATTGTCTTTGCGATGAGTATTGATGAAAGCTTAACTTTTCCAATTACTCTTGCATAAATCTCATACTCTCTACCGTCCGAAAGACCTGTGAACACACCTGACTCTACCCAGGTTTCGCCGCCGTCGATGGTATATTCGTGGTCAGGCTCAGCCTTAAGTACGATAGAATCGGTTGTTGCATAATCGAATACGGGATCCTTAAGAGTTACGTTGGTAGCTCTTGTTTTAACCTTCACACCGTTGGTTGCGGTTTCGCCGACGTATCTTGCATAAATTGTATAGGTTGTGTCTGTTTCGAGCGATTTGAAGGTTGCGGTAGTTTGCCAATTTTCGCCGTCGATCGAGTACTCAACACCGTCCTCAACCTTAATTACGATGGTGTCGTTTGTCTTGCTTACTGCCTCAACCGAGGGAACGCCGTGTGCTTTTACAAACAAGTCCTTATCAGTATAGAAGAGGCTGTCGCCTACGTTAAATGCGGCGTTATTCCAGTCACCTCTTACGCCGTGAACGCAATCTACACCGTGGAGAGTTACTTTAATCTCCTTGTATATGGTGAGGTTATTAGCAACCATTTGAACGGAAGCAGCACCCTCAATGGGCTTTCTCAAAAACTCAAAGGGAAGCATAAGCCAGCCGTCGATGTTGTCGGTTACTGTGAAGCCTAAGTCACGGGTAAGAATTGTTTGTGCGCCTGTGTTTGCGTCGATGAAGATATAGTCTCCGTCGATTGCGGCATAGTCACCGATTGCTACGTCAAATGCCGTAAGAGCTCTGTTATCGTTTCCTGTTATCTTAAGACGGAGTGCGAGACCCTTAAAGTTTGCGCTATCAAGCATATCGTCGGGAAGACCCATATTCTTATTGTAGGTAATGAGAGCGGCGTTAATTCCTGCCGAGCCCTCAACACCGTCCTTGGAAGTAACGGTGATGTATTTCTTACCGTCTATTTCGGTTATCTCAAGCGCGCCGTTATTACCAACGCTTTCGCTAAGGGTTGCGTGGGTTGAAGGAATTGTAGTATAAAGGCCGATTGTGAGTGCCTCATACGCGCCGTCCTGATTTCCTGAAGACCAAGGATAAGAAAGGGTTGAGAATTCGGATGACTTATACTCGCTGTCATCGCCTGCTATTCTTGTATATACGGTATACGATGTACCTGCGGTAAGGCCTGTAAACTCACCTGTAGTATTCCAGGTTTCCTTGTCGAGTGAATACTCTTGACCTTCAACTACGTTTACTTTAATTGAGGTATAATCAGCGCTGTTTAAGATAGGAGCCGAGAGACCTGTAGTTGCGAGCATTACGCTTGCGTATCTAAGACTCTTTGCGCTGTATCTTGCGTATACGGTGTAAACAGTTCCTTCGGTAAGGCCCGTGAACACGCCTGTAGTATTCCAGTCATTCTTATCTATTGAATACTCAACGCCTGCTACTGTGTTAACCTTGATTTCGGTTTCGGTAGCCTCTAAAAGCGAGGGAGCTTCGGGAGAGGTGTGAACCTCAACGATTGTATCGTAGCTCTTTGTAAAGAAAGCGTCACCGATAAGGAGGGTTTTACCCTTAAAGGAATCCGATTTAAACATAAACTTAATTCCCTTATAGCCCTTATTGGTTGCTTTATATTCGGTTGCATTTTCAGCAAAGCTTGTCATTGCGCTTTCTTGGCCTAAGTTTGTGCTACCGTTCTCAAAGCCTGAGAGAGCAACGTAGATATATCCGTTAGCATTACCGGGAAGCTGAATTCCGCTTGTTGTGCTATAGGTAATATCGGTTACTGCGCCGGTTGTAAAGTCGATAAACTTAATGCCGTTCATTGCGGTATATGCAGTTGTTGCACCTGTACCCTTGGTAAGAATGATGTCTAAGGGGAGAGTGTCAGTACTGCTGCCGAGCCCCTTAATTCTAAACATCATACCTGTAAGTGTAGAGGGGTTTAATACACCGGGGATACCGTTTACAAGTGTGCTGCTTTCGCTTGTATATGTATTGGCAGGAGCATTTCTAAAGGTTACGGCGTGTGATGCTCTAAGGCCGGTGCTGGTGGAGATCTCGAAAAATCTTTCGCCATCAACGGTTGTAATATAGATATTACCCTTGAGGTCACTTGCGAACTCAGTGGGGCTGCTGCCCTTACCTATTGTGTTATTTGACTGCACCCAGCCTGCTGTGTCCTGAAGGCTGCTTCCGTAGCCTACGTAGCTTACGTCGGGCACTTTAAGTGCATAATACGCGTCGTCATTTTTGCCTGATGCATATTCTCCGCTTGCAAAGGTGAACACACTGACCTGTGTTACTACCATTGCTACCGTGAGTATTGCGGCAACGATTTTCTTTGAAAGTTTCATTCTTTTCCCTTTCCTTTCTTTATATAAATTTTGCTTATGTTACTGAAATGAAAATTATAACAAAACACAAGTATCCATCTTTATATTAGTAGTATAATTATATCATAAAATTTCTTTTTTTGTAAACATAAAAAGCGTGTTTTATAAATTTTTGTCATTTCCTACAATTAAACCCAAACAATTTGGTAAAAGTGCAAAATAAACACAAGTTTTTCGCGCTGGTTTGAGGTTTTAAAGCCGTTTTTTACACAAAAAAAACGGAGATGTGAAATTCACATCTCCGTTTTTATCCTTTTATTTAGGATTATTCTTGGGTTTCCTTTTTCTTCCTACTGATTACTATAAGTCCTGCGGAAACTACTGCCAAACCTACAACAACCATTACAGGAACTGTGTTGTCGCTGCTTGCAGCGCCTACAGTGTCAACGTCAAGTGTTTCGGTAGCAACTGTTGCATTTACGCTGTAATATGCTTCGTCGCTGTACAGTTCGTCACTATACTCTTCGTCGCTGTACTCGTCATCGCTATTCATATAGTCGATATAGGTTCTCTCGTTTCCTGTTTCCTCGCACCAAATTGCGTCGATGTAATCGAAAGCGTTTCTGTAGAACGCGATATCGTCAATTTCTATCTTGGTGCCGCCGATTGAAACGTAATCGCTGGTGTTGAAGTAAAAGCCAAAGTAATCAATGAGGTCAATATCTACAAGCTCACCATCCCACATCTCTGAATATACCTCGTCGAAGTAGAAGTTTTCAAAAGGAACGATTACGGTTCCTTCAAATCCGGGGTAAAATTCGAGATAACCGAAGGCCTGATATATGTCGTCGCCGACTACTGTATAATAATAGGTGTTTGCATCATAGAGGAAGTACTCGGTTTCATCCTCGCGAACCTCAAAGTCAAGACCTACTATCATAGGCGCATTTTCGGGAACGCTGATGTGGAAGGATACACCGCCTTGGTTGATAAGCTGCTCGTATTCTTCATCGGTCAGCGAATCAAGATCGGCATAGTTCTTAAACTGAACGTTTGACATACCTTTACCGATTTCAACCTGTACGTGTCCGTTTTGTGAATCGGTTGCCTCAATGTACTTGAGGGTAACACCTGTCATTGCGAATATTCCCTTGCCAACTTCAATGCCTGTGCAGTCGTTAGCCATTGTTCTCGGGAACTCGGGATAATCGTCAAGTGTAAAGGTTTGAACAAGGTCGATTATGCTATATTCTTTTGTTCCTTGAACTTGGAGCATATAGGTAATAAACTCTTGCTCATCTTGGTAGATCATAACGTCATCGACCATAATGCTTCCCCTTGAAAGTGCAGGACATTCAACGGTATCGAAGGTAAATCCAAAGTAGTCGATTATATCGGGTGAGAATACCGAGCCGTCAACAAATTCGGTTGAATTGATTGAGTCGTAAGCAAAGTTGTTAAACGGAATTATAAGCGTTCCGTCAAAGCCTGCTTTAAGCTGAATCTTTCCATAGTGCTTATACGCCTTACCGTCAACAACGGTGAAGTAGTACGAGTTACCGTATTGGAATATCTCGGGACCTTCACGCGTTTCAACGGTAAACGTTATACTATCCTCGAACGCTTTAGGCACCTTAATGTTGAAGGAAACACCAATTGACCACATAACCTGATCATAGTGATCTTGATCTATTTCCTTATAGTTTAGGGCATCGTATGTGAATTGAACGTACGAAAGGTTTTCGCCGGGATCAATAACGAGACCGTTGGTTGTTTCATTAGGCTTAACAAAGACGTTGTTCCAAGCCCTTGCGCCCTCGATATCATACAAACCGTCACCGATCTCACTACCCTCACAGTCATTTACCATAACGGCCGGAACTGAAGTGTCGGTTACAAGGTTGTGCGGCTGATTTGCGATTGTTGTTTTACTCATGGGAGCGTAGGTCTTTGTAAAGGTGTTTACGTCCTCAATAACAACCGTATCACCTGCACGGAAGTGTGTGCCTACCCAGCTTGTAGTTGTATTACCAACCACGCTACCAAAGTTGAGGTAGAACATGAACTGCTCAAATCCAAGTTGGAGATCAGCCCTTGTGTAGCCCAATTTCTCAATCTCGGTAAAGGGAATCATTATCCAACCGTCAAGACCTGTAACGTACATCTTTTGGCCGTCAGCTTGACGTTTTTCCCAGGTTTGCGTCTCGTAATCAATTACGTAATAGGTGTAGCTACTGGTAAGAGCCTTCTCACTACGAACACCCTTCTCGTCACGCACGTTAACAAAGAATGTAAGGAAGGGGTTGGTTTCATTTTCGTCGATTTTAACACGGGTAGCAATTCCCCAGAACTGACTTATCCAAATACAATTGGGGAAACCGCCCTGTAAGGGCATATTATAGGTAAGTCTTGAGCTTAAGAAGAAGGTGCCCTTATCGGTTGCAACGTCTTCATTTTGTCTGCAGAAGTCAAGGAAGAGCTCTCCGTCTTCATTTATTACGGGAACGTATCCTCCTGCAGTTCCCTGACCGGCTTGATTTCCGTCTGCGTCAATACCGGTGCTACTAAAGTAATACTCGTTATATTTACCTGTTGCTTCGTATTTGCTGATGGTCATAAAGGTACTCGAGCCGTCACCTCTATCATAGGGGTTATCATAGGTCAAGGTTGTAACCTCTAAGGCCGGAGTTTGAGAATGATTGCTCTTGTTTCTACCGATAACCGTATAGGTGGTTCTTGGATCAAGTTCAGTGAACACGCCACTCTCGGTCCAAGTGCTGCCGTCGATTGAATACTCAAGTCCACCGATAGTCTCTACACGAATTTCGTGATAGCCTACTTCTTTAAGAGTCGGCATATCGAGCGGGGGATTCTCGTAGTCGGTTGTGAATACTGATTCCGACATATGAACTCTACCTATACGTCTTGCATAAACGGTATAAGCAGTGTTTTCATTAAGATTGGTAAACTCACCGGTTGTGTTCCAGTTTTCCTTATCAATTGAATATTCAAAGCCTGAAACTGCGTTAACAGTGAGTGATTTATAACTTTTCTCAATAAGCTCGGGTGCGTTAGGATCAGCGTTTGCTGCCATAAAGTTATTAAGGTCGTAAACAATTACGCTGTCACCGATGTAGAGCGTTCTATCGCCCCAATCGCCTACTACGCTAACCTCAATGCCTTCAAAGTTCTCAATAAGATCAGCTACTGTACCCTCAACATTTTTCCAAAATGCCGAGAAAGGAAGCACGATCCAACCGTTGAGCTCTTTGTTTACTTGAATGCTTGTGGTACGTGAAAGCAACGTTATGTCGCCTGTTTCACTGTCAAAGTACTGAATTTCGGTTGCAAGTATGGGGAAAGAGGTATATGCGCTGCTTCTCTTTAATTTGAAGTCCATACCTGTAACGGCACCCTCAGCACCACCGAGAGCTGCAACACGGATAGCAAGACCTTCTACCTTGTCGCCGTCGATAGATGCGGGGTAACCTGCTTTTCCGTTGTAATACTGCTTGCCGTTATAGTAAGCGTTTGAACTGATCTTGTAGCTTGCGCTGTCGGAGCCGTTCTTTTTAAGCTCTACAAAGCTTTCGCCGTCAATAGTTTCTACAAAGATTACGCCGCCGTTTTCATAATCGGCATACGCGCCGCCCTCAGCCTTACGGCCGAAAGCCTCGGTGAAGTTAGAATCCAAAAGTGTGCTTGAGAGGTATGCTCTGCCTGCACTGTTGGTGGGAAGCTCAGCGCCGTCCTCAGCCTTGTTGGGAACGCGGAAGAAGTAGTTTGCACTGTCGGAGTTGTTGGTTGAATATACACTACCAACAGTTTTTGCAACGAGTACTTTAGAAAGAACGTCCTTGCCAACTACTCTTGCATAAATCTCATACTCTTTACCGTCAGCAAGACCTGTGAACACGCCTGATTCTACCCAAGTTTCGCCGCCGTCGATAGTATATTCGTGGTCGGGCTGTGCCTTAAGTACGATAGAATCGGTTGTTGCGTAATCAAACACAGGGTCTTTAAGGGCTACGCTGATGGCTCTGGTTTTGATCTTAACGCTATTCATAGCGCTTGCGCCGATGTATTTTGCGTTAATTGTATAGGTTGTGTTTGTTTTAAGTGATTTAAAGGTTGGGGTGGTTTGCCAATTTTCACCGTCGATCGAGTACTCTACGCCGTCCTCAACCTTAATTACGATGGTATCGTTTGTCTTGCTTGCTACTTCAACTGCGGGAACGCCGTGTGCCTTAACAAACAAATCGCTGTTTGTGTAGAAGAGGCTGTCGCCGATGTTAATTGCAACGTCGCTCCAGTCAGCTCTTACGCCGTGTACACAGTCTAAGCCGTGAAGTGTGATGTTGATATTCTTATAAACGGTAAGGTTGCCTGCAACCATAGGAACGGGACTTGAACCCTCAATGGGCTTTCTCATAAACTCGAAGGGAAGCATAAGCCAGCCGTCGATGTTGTCGGTTACTGTGAAGCCTAAGTCACGGGTAAGAATTGTTTGTGCGCCTGTGTTTGCGTCGATGAAGATATAGTCTCCGTCGATTGCGGCATAGTCACCGATTGCTACGTCAAATGCCGTAAGAGCTCTGTTATCGTTTCCTGTTATCTTAAGACGGAGTGCGAGACCCTTAAAGTTTGCGCTATCAAGCATATCGTCGGGAAGACCCATATTCTTATTGTAGGTAATGAGAGCGGCGTTAATTCCTGCCGAGCCCTCAACACCGTCCTTGGAAGTAACGGTGATGTATTTCTTACCGTCTATTTCGGTTATCTCAAGCGCGCCGTTATTACCAACGCTTTCGCTAAGGGTTGCGTGGGTTGAAGGAATTGTAGTATAAAGGCCGATTGTGAGTGCCTCATACGCGCCGTCCTGATTTCCTGAAGACCAAGGATAAGAAAGGGTTGAGAATTCGGATGACTTATACTCGCTGTCATCGCCTGCTATTCTTGTATATACGGTATACGATGTACCTGCGGTAAGGCCTGTAAACTCACCTGTAGTATTCCAGGTTTCCTTGTCGAGTGAATACTCTTGACCTTCAACTACGTTTACTTTAATTGAGGTATAATCAGCGCTGTTTAAGATAGGAGCCGAGAGACCTGTAGTTGCGAGCATTACGCTTGCGTATCTAAGACTCTTTGCGCTGTATCTTGCGTATACGGTGTAAACAGTTCCTTCGGTAAGGCCCGTGAACACGCCTGTAGTATTCCAGTCATTCTTATCTATTGAATACTCAACGCCTGCTACTGTGTTAACCTTGATTTCGGTTTCGGTAGCCTCTAAAAGCGAGGGAGCTTCGGGAGAGGTGTGAACCTCAACGATTGTATCGTAGCTCTTTGTAAAGAAAGCGTCACCGATAAGGAGGGTTTTACCCTTAAAGGAATCCGATTTAAACATAAACTTAATTCCCTTATAGCCCTTATTGGTTGCTTTATATTCGGTTGCATTTTCAGCAAAGCTTGTCATTGCGCTTTCTTGGCCTAAGTTTGTGCTACCGTTCTCAAAGCCTGAGAGAGCAACGTAGATATATCCGTTAGCATTACCGGGAAGCTGAATTCCGCTTGTTGTGCTATAGGTAATATCGGTTACTGCGCCGGTTGTAAAGTCGATAAACTTAATGCCGTTCATTGCGGTATATGCAGTTGTTGCACCTGTACCCTTGGTAAGAATGATGTCTAAGGGGAGAGTGTCAGTACTGCTGCCGAGCCCCTTAATTCTAAACATCATACCTGTAAGTGTAGAGGGGTTTAATACACCGGGGATACCGTTTACAAGTGTGCTGCTTTCGCTTGTATATGTATTGGCAGGAGCATTTCTAAAGGTTACGGCGTGTGATGCTCTAAGGCCGGTGCTGGTGGAGATCTCGAAAAATCTTTCGCCATCAACGGTTGTAATATAGATATTACCCTTGAGGTCACTTGCGAACTCAGTGGGGCTGCTGCCCTTACCTATTGTGTTATTTGACTGCACCCAGCCTGCTGTGTCCTGAAGGCTGCTTCCGTAGCCTACGTAGCTTACGTCGGGCACTTTAAGTGCATAATACGCGTCGTCATTTTTGCCTGATGCATATTCTCCGCTTGCAAAGGTGAACACACTGACCTGTGTTACTACCATTGCTACCGTGAGTATTGCGGCAACGATTTTCTTTGAAAGTTTCATTCTTCCAACTCCCTTTCCCATGAAAGTTTTGTGTGTATAAAATAACCAAAAATATGCAAAAAGATCTTACATATTCCTAATCGTAATATACCATAAAAACACTTTTTTGTAAATGATTTTTGGCGTAAATTAACAATTTAGGCAGTTTGCACAATTTTTTTCGGGATCCGTTGTGCAATAAGGCAACGGAATTATGCAAACTGCCGATTTTTTTAAACCTTTTTACATTCTTCTCTCGGAAACGAGTCCGTCCTGAAGCTCTCCGAGATATTCAAACGCTTTTCCTGCGCCTACAACGACACATTTTTCGGGATTTTCGGGATACATAGTCTTTATTCCTGTCTTCTCGGAAATAAGGTCGGCAAGACCGTAGATAAGCGCGCCGCCGCCTGTCATATAAATTCCGTTTTCCGAAATGTCCGCAACGAGCTCGGGCGGTGTTTTATCAAGCGTTGCGATAACTGCATCGACGATTTCACTGAAGTTATCGCTGAAATATCCCACGATTTCTTTCGGCGAGACCTTTATCATTTCGGGAAGTCCCGTCATGACGTTTTTGCCCTTAATTTCAATATCGACGCCGTTTTCAATAGCGGACGAAATTGAAATTTTAGCCCTCTCCGCCATACGCGAGCCGATTATTAAATTATATTTGGTTTTAATGGCCTTTATAATTGTTTCGTCAAAGGTGTTGCCCGCAATTTTAAGCGAAACCGACTGCGCAATACCGCCGAGTGTAATTACGGCGATATCGGCCGTACCGCCGCCGATGTCTATTATCATATTTCCCGCAGGGCGAAGCACGTCCAACCCTGCGCCGATAGCCGCCGCCATAGGCTCCTCGATAGTAATGACGCTTTTTGCGCCTGCGGCATCGGCCGCCTCAACAACTGCCTGACGCTCAACCTCGGTAACCTCGGACGGAATACAAATTGCAACCCTCGGGCGAAAAATTCTATTACTGCAGGATTTTTCAACAAAGTATTTTATCATTTTTTGGCAGCTTTTAATTTCGGCAATTACGCCGTTTTCAAGCGGACGGGAAGCCACAATGTGCGACGGTGTTCTGCCTATCATTGTTTTAGCCTCGTCACCTACCGCAACAACGCTGCCTGTTCTTTGATTTATTGCGATAACCGACGGCTCGCTGATTACAACCTCTCCGCCGACGTAAACCTGCACCGTTGCGGTACCCAAATCTATTCCAATATCGTGTGCCATTTTTTATTTTCTCCTTTTCCTTTTGTGTCTAAAAGCCCAGCTGCTCATACTCGTCCAAAAACCTTTTCAAAAAAGGCGCGAGCGCGGTATATCTTTCGGTTTTTCTATCGTTTTTTACCATAGCCAGCACCGCTTTTTCATCGCCGACTATTATTAAATTTTCCCTTGCACGCGTTACTGCGGTGTACAAAAGATTTCGGTAGTAAAGCTTATCAAAAAAGCTAAACAGCGGTAGCACCACTATTTTGTATTCACTACCCTGACTTTTATGTACCGTTATAGCGTATGCGTGCTCAAGCTCATTAAGAAGCTCAAAGGGGTAATCGACCTCGCGGTCGTCAAATCTAACGCGCAGTACACTTGACATTCTATCAATGGCAACTATTTGACCTATATCGCCGTTATAAACGCCGAGACCGTGTTCGCCGTTATCCTTTACCCACATTATATCATAATTATTTTTAATTTGCATTACCCGGTCGCCCTGTCTAAAGACAGCGCCTGCAAATCTACATTCACTTTTATCCCTTTGCGGCGGATTTAGAGCCGCTTGAAGCCTGCGGTTAAGCTCTACCGTGCCGTTTTCGCCCTTTCTACCGGGGCAAAGCACCTGAATGTCCTCTATAGGCGAAACCTTGTAGGCGTTGGGAAGGCGTCTTGTACACAAATCCACCACCGTATCGGTTACCTTTTCGGCGCTTGTTCTCGGCAGGAAGAAAAAGTCCTGCGTTTTATGGTGAAGCTCGGGCGCGTCGCCCTTGACTATAAGATGCGCGTTTGTAACTATCATACTCTCGGCCGCCTGGCGAAATACCTCGGTAAGCTTTACGGCAGGGACAAAATCGTCAACACAAAGGTCGCGCAGTACTCTACCTGCGCCGACCGACGGAAGCTGGTCGTTATCGCCCACCAAAATAAGCTTACAATGCTTTGGCATAGCGCGCAAAAGCGATGCAAACAGCACCACGTCAACCATAGAGATTTCGTCAACAATTACAACGTCAGCCTTTAAGGGATTGTCCTCGTTGCGCTGAAATTTAGGTGTATCGCCATCCGAAAACGCCACTTCTAAAAGGCGGTGAATGGTCTTTGCCTCTCTACCCGTTACCTCGCTCATTCTTTGAGCGGCTCGACCTGTGGGGGCGGCAAGCAGTACCCTCATATTTTGGGCTTCGTAGAGCGAAATAATTCCGTTTAGGGTGGTGGTTTTTCCTGTTCCGGGGCCGCCCGTCAGCACAAAAATATTTTGTGTGAGCGCGCTCTTGATTGCCACCTTTTGAAGCTTTGCATAGTTTATCGAGAATTTTTCCTGCTGCTCGGAAAGCAGTTTTTCCACGTCGTCGGGGCTTTCGGTGTTGGCCTGCAGCATTTCGGTAATTCTATTTGCGATATAGCTTTCGCTCATATAGTAAATGGGCAAAAAGGTTGCCGTCCTGCCGTTTATTTCATCGGCGATCAGCATATTGCTTTGATAGAGCCATTCAAGCTCCTCTTCGAAATTTGCATCCTCGGCATTAAGGAAGCCTTTTGCCATAGAAACAAGCTTTTGTTCGGGGACGTAGGTGTGACCGTTTTTTGCGTTGTGGCGCACGATATGCAAAAGCCCCGCCCTTATTCGACACGACGCGTCCAATTGTATGCCGAGGTTTTTAGCAATTTGGTCGGCTTTTTCAAACTCCATTCCTATATCCTCGGAGCAAAGCACGTAGGGGTTTTCGCGTACTACGTCCACCGTTCTTTCGGTGAACTTTTTATAAGCGCGCACGCTCTCGCCCGCGCCTATAGAAAGCGCGGCAAGCTCTTTCATTATACCACTGAGTCCGAAAATCACCTTAAAATCCTTACCGATTTTTTCAGCCTTGGACTCGGAAATGCCGCGCACCGATTTAAGTCTATGCGGCTCTTTTTCAATTACCTCTAAGGTCTTTTCGCCAAACTGAGCAACAATCGCCGAGGCGGTTTTATCGCCTATTCCGCGAATGACGCCTGAGGCAAGATATTTGTATATTTCATTTACGCCTTGCGGAAGGCTACGCTCGCAAAGGCTTGCCTTAAACTGTGTGCCATAGGTTGCGTGTGAGGTAAAATTACCCGTAAGCTTTACGGTTTCTC
>CAZDLQ010000007.1:0-14798 GCA_964506315.1 uncultured Oscillospiraceae bacterium | reverse complement strand
CACATCCTTTTTATCTTATAACGTGACAAGCAGGGAAAATGTACGACAAATTGCACTTGTTAGGAGAACCAAAACCTCCTTAATCTATTTAAAAAAGTGATATTGTGAGATGAGTCTCACAGTGATATTTTCTTTTGAAAATCCTCGCCTATGGCGAGATATTTTAAAAAAGAAAGTGATATTAAAACCTACGGTTTTAGTGATATTTTATTCGCCTATAAACTGCCGAAGGCAATACCACTTGGACTTTAGTCCAAATAAAACTGCGAAGCAATATAACTCGCTATAGGCGAATAAAACTGGCCAAGTGTTTTTATAAACACTTGGCCAACCCGGGTGCTTTTACTTTACCAAAAGTAGATTTACATAATTCCTTAACTTTTATGAATAAATGAATATTAAATTTGGCTTGTCCCTAAGGTTTTTAACATTTTCAACACAGTTTTCAACAGTTTTAAACATAAATTATTCACAAAATTATGTAAACCAAGTTCTACAAATCGTATATAAAAATCACTGAATAAAAAATATAAAATTACACCAAACTAAAACTATACGTTTGTGAGGTGTGTGTAATGCTTAGGGGAGTTAAAAAACAAATAATAGAAGTAACCAATACGGAAAATGAATATTTTGAAAAGGCGATACTCGTTGTGTCGGATAAATATATGGAGTGCGATAGGGCAAAGCTGAGCCATAAAGCAACGCAGTACGTTTGCTCGATAAATCCTTTTGAATGCTTTGAGGAGAAGAAGAGTAAAAAAATCTCCCCCAAGGCCCTAAAAATACTCGGAATATTCAAATACGTTTTTGCAAGCGGAGCAGGTGCGGCTTTTGCTTATTTTGCTATAAGATAATCTAAAAAATATCTTGGAATTTGTAAAATCTTATGTTATAATATTTATAAGTATACAATTTTGTCTTTAAAGGATGAAAATAATGGATAAAAATTTTGCAAAAAATAGAAAAGATAATCGCCGCTTTGACGCTCACGCTAAAAGACGCGACGGTGAAAATAGAATACCAAACGATAACGCAAAAGATGAAAACGAGAATAACTATATCGTCGGTAGAAATGCGGTTTTAGAGGCCATTCGCTCGGGTAGACAGCTTGAATTTGTCGTTGTCCAAAAGGGCGAGCTTCAGGGTAGTATTTCCCAAATTATCGCTCTTTGTAAGCAAAACGGCATAGTGATTAAAGAGGCGCAGGCAGGCAAGCTTTCCGAGCTTTCGCAGGGTGTTAACCATCAAGGCGTTGTGGCTCAGCCGTCGGCGGTTACATATTCAAGCGTTGAGGATATTTTAAAGATAGCACAGGACCGCGGCGAGCCGCCCTTTATTTTAATTGCTGACCAAATTGAAGATCCGCATAACTTAGGCGCACTAATCAGAACCGCCGAGGCTTGCGGCGTTCACGGCGTGATTATTCCTAAAAGAAGATCGGTAGGCGCAAACGCGACGGTTTATAAAACCTCGGCAGGCGCACTTTCTCACATGGCGGTTGCAAGGGTATCTAACCTTACCGAAACCATTAAACAATTAAAGGAAAACGGCGTTTGGATCTACGGCGCCGATGCCAAGGGAGAAAATTACTGCAACGTAAACTTTGACGGCGCAGTTGCCCTCGTTGTAGGCTCGGAGGGCAGGGGAATTTCCAAGCTTGTTTTGGATAGCTGTGATTTTCTCGTATCACTGTTTATGAAGGGCAAGGTAAATTCACTTAACGCTTCGGTCGCAGGCGGTATACTTATGTATGAAATCGCCCGCAAAAGAATTTAAGAAAGGAGAATTATTTTGAGTAAAGATTATTCGGTTGACGATATTTTAAAGGAACTTGAAAATAGCACTTCGACCCCAAGTGCAAACGATGATGAATTTCAAAAAATAATGGATGAGATTCTCGGCACAAAATCTCAAAATACAGCTCCTTTAAAAAAAGAAGAAAAGCCCGCTCCCGCACCAAAGCAGGAGCCTCAAAAGCCTGCTGTAAAGGTTGAGGAGAAAAAAGAGGAAATAAAACCTAAAAAAGAACAAAAAGAAGAGCTTGAAAGCACCATCGCCTTTGACGCACCCGTAAAAAAAGCGGACACAAAAAAGGATTTTAAGGTTAAATTAGATTACCAAAAGATTATGGAGCCCGAGCCCGAGGTAAAAGAGGAAAAGCCTAAAGAGAGCGAAAGCGACTCCTACATAGCTCCCGATTTTGCCGATAAAACCATCCAAATGGAGCCTTTTGGCCTTGACTCTAAGCCTTCTAATGAGGAAAACCAAAGCAGCGGAGAGAACGATGACCTTGACGAGTTTCGCAAAAACCGCAAGCAAAAGGTTGAAAAGTTTGTGCTTTTCGGCGAGGAGGAAGAGGATAACGAGCCCGAGGCAGTGCCCGAGGTGCAGGAAGCGGTTAAAACCATCGAGGACTTTAACGATTATAGCGAATCTACGGCTATAATAAAGGACCTCGCAGGAATAAAAGCAGGCCTTACCTTAAGAGTAATCGTGCTTTCGGTTTTGGCGCTTTTCTCGGCCTATATTGAGCTTGGCTCGTATCTAAAAATCCCCGTAATTGATATGTTTAACAAAAGCACACAGCCGCTTTCGTATCTTATTGTAAGTGCACTCGTTTTCGTTGCGGCGGCTTTGGTGTCGGCACCGGCGGTGTTCGGCGGTATTGGCTCGCTGTTTAGATTTAAGGCCGATTCCGACTCGCTTTTGTCAATTGCCTGTGTAGGCTGTGCTGTTCAGTACGTTTCGCTTTTCGTTTCGCCAAACTTTGTTTTAACTGCTAAAAATACAGTTGCAATTTACGGCTTTATTGCCATTATAAATATGCTGTTTAACGCGGTAGGTAAGCTTACCATTATCCGTAGAGTAAGGCAAAACTTTAGGTTTGTTTCGGGCGGCTACGAAAAATATGCAGTAACCCTTCCCGAAAGCGAAAAGCTTGATAACTTTATTAAAGAACAGTTTGATAGCACCTATTCAAGTGTTGCAGTGCCTAAGAAAACCGACTTTGTCGGCAGCTTCCTTTCCTATTCGTATAAAGAGGATATGGCGGACAATATAAGCAAAATCCTTTCACCCATCATCTTTGTCGGCTCACTTATTTTGGCGGTTTTAAGCTTTGTCTTTACACGCGATTTTCAAAAAGCCGCCACAACCTTTGCGGCTGTGCTGGCGATCTCATCGCCCGTTTCGGCAATGCTTTGCGTAAACCTGCCAGCATTTAGAACAACCAAAAAAATCGCATCACGCGGCAGTATGGTTTCGGGACTTGCCGCCTGTAACGAGATTTACGATACCAACTCCTTGATAGTAAAATCGTCCGACCTTTTCCCGAAAGGCTCAATTCAGCTTAGCGCTATAAAGACCTTTGCCGCAGGAAAAATTGACGATGTTATTTTGGACGCCGCAAGCGTTGTAATCCGTGCTGAAAGTGACCTTTCGGACGTGTTCCTGTCGGTTATCGGCGGAAGACGCGACCTGCTTCGCGAGGTTGACTCCATCGTTTATGAGGAAGCTATGGGCCTCTCCGCTTGGGTTGACTCCAAACGCGTGCTTATCGGTAATAGAGAACTTATACGTAATCACGGAATAGACGTTCCCTCTAAGGATTACGAGCAAAGATATTTAAGCAGCGGAATGGATATGGTTTACCTTGCCGAATCGGGTCAGCTTGTAGCAGTATTCTTAATTCAGTACAAGCCGGGTACACAAATTAAAAAAGCAATGAAGGCTCTTAAAAGCCTCGGAATCGGCGTGGTTGTCGTTTCAACCGACCCCAATATAAACTCCGAAAAAATTGCAGGAATTTTTGATATTGACGACGATATGATAAGAACCGTTCCTGCCGAGGAACAAGGGGAGATAGCAAGACTCACTCGCCCAAGCGAACGTGAAAACGTCGGCGCGGCAAGCATCTCAAGCTTCTCGGCATTTGTTCAAACCGTCTATGCGGCCATAAAACTGCGTAGCATCGCGTCACTTGCCGTAATAATACAAACTATGGGAGTGGTTATCGGCTTTGCTCTCGCCGCATTTTTCACAGTAACGCTTGAGTCGGTAAGCGTATCGCTGGGTGCAATAGCGCTGTATCAGCTCTTTTGGCTACTCGCCGTTATCATTGTGCCTGCACTGCGTAGCGTTAAAATTAAATAATATAGATTACACCTTGATATTGTGGTCAAGGTGTAATTTTTTTTATAAAAATCACAAAATGTTATTGAAATAATATAAACAGTGTAGTATAATAAAGAAAATTGCATAAAATGTTTAAACATTTTATATTTTTTTTATATATTTTGTACCAATGAAGGAGCGTAGTTAAAAATGAGCACTTATTCAACCGACCAAATTAGAAATATCGCAATAGTCGGCCACGGCGGCAGCGGTAAAACAACATTCGCGGAGGCACTACTTTTTAAAGCAGGCGCCACTGACCGTTTGGGAAAGGTAGCGGACGGAAATACCGTATGCGATTTTGATGCGGAAGAAATCAAGAGAAAAACTTCCGTGCTGTCGGCAGTTGCTCCTTATGAGTGGAAAGACTGTAAGGTAAATATTATTGACACCCCGGGCGCATTTGACTTTGAGGCAGGCGTTATCGAGGGCGTTACCGCTTGCGATACCGTTATTATTGAGCTTTCGGGTAAATCGGGCGTTACAGTAGGCGCACAGCGCGCTTGGGACCTTGCAAAAGCACAGGGTAAATCAATTATGTTCTTCATTTCAAAGCTTGACCGCGAAAGCGCAAACTTTATGAAGGTTTATAACGAGCTTCGTGACCTTTACGGCCACGCAGTTTGCCCCGTTGTTGTTCCTCACGGTAAAGAAGGACACGTTGAATGTTACATAGACGTTGCAAAATATAGAGCGTTCTCTTACGACGCTAACGGAAACGAAACCCAGGTTGACCTTCCCGATGATGATTTCATTCGTGAGGCACACGATATCTTGGCTGAAACCGTTGCCGAGTCGGACGAGGACCTTATGGAAAAATACTTCGCAGGTGAAAACTTCACCGACGAGGAAATAGTGCAGGGAATGAGAAAGGGCGTGTGCTCGGGTAAGGTTGCTCCCGTATTTTGCGGTAGCGCACTTATGCTTTCGGCAATTGATATGTTCCTTTACGCAGTAAAGCATTACTCACCTTCGCCTGCGGATAAAATTGCTTACGCACTTGATAAGAACGAGGAGAAGATTGAGGTCGCTTGCGACGTTAACGCTCCCGCACTTATTAGAGTATTTAAAACTGTTGCTGACCCCTTTGTTGGTAAGCTTTCTTACTTTAGAGTTCTTTCGGGTAAAATCAGCAGTGATATGACACTCGTTAATTCCACCAACGGCCAATCCGAAAAAATCGGTAAGCTCGTTTACATAAAAGGAAAGAAACAGGAAGACGTTAAGACCGTTACCGCAGGCGATATCGGCGCAGTTGCTAAGCTTGCTACTACAGTTACGGGCGACTGCTTGTGCGACGCGTCACGCGTGCTTACAAGACCTGCTCTCCCGTTCCCGAATCCTACACTCAGTATGGCCGTTGTTTCTAAGAATAAGGGCGACGAGGGTAAGATTTCGCAAAGCATCGCAAGACTTCGCGAGGAAGATCCTACACTTCACTTTGCAACCAACCCCGAAACACGTCAGCAGGTAATTTCAGGCCTTGGCGAACAACACCTTGACGTTGTTGTTTCCAAGCTTAAATCCAAGTTCGGCCTTGAGGTTCTTTTGGAAACCGCAAGAGTTCCTTATAGAGAAACCATCAAGAAAAAGGTTAAGGTTCAAGGTAAATATAAAAAGCAATCGGGCGGTCACGGTCAGTACGGTGACGTTTGGATCGAGTTTGAGCCTTGCGACAGCGAGCAAATGGTATTTGAAGAAAAGGTATTCGGCGGCGCCGTACCTAAAAACTTCTTCCCGGCAGTTGAAAAAGGCCTTCGCGACAGTATGGAAAAGGGCTTCCTTGCAGGCTACCCCATGGTAGGCGTTAAGGCAACACTTGTTGACGGCTCTTACCACCCCGTTGACTCGTCCGAAATGTCCTTCAAGATGGCTGCTAACGTTGCATTTAAGGCCGCTATGGAAGGCGCAGGACCTGTTCTTCTTGAGCCAATCGTTAAGCTCACCGCAAAGGTTCCCGAGGTTAATACCGGTGACGTTATGGGTGATCTTAATAAGCGCCGCGGTAGAGTTCTCGGTATGAATCCGCTTGTTCGCGGTATAACCGAGATAGTTGCCGAGGTTCCTATGTCCGAAACGGGCGACTTTACAACAGTTCTCCGTTCTATGACACAGGGTAGAGGAAGCTTTGAAACCGAGTTTGAACGCTATGAGCAGCTTCCCTCAATGCTTGAAGAAAAGGTTATCGCTGATAATAAAGCAAATATGGAAGACTAATTTTATAAAAAGCCGACGATTGCCCAAGTGTCCCGAAGGACACTTGGGCAGTTTTATTCGCGTTTCACGCGAGTGATATTGCGAGGCAGTTATATTATGCTACGCATAGTGGTATTGCCTTCGGCAGTTTTGGGCGAATAAAATATCACTGAAACCGTAAGGTTTCAATATCACGATTGCTTTTAACAATCATATCACTCTTTGCGTAGCAAAGAATATCACTAATGAAATTATTGTTAGAGAATTTTTTTATTTTCTCTTATTTTTGCCTTTAAACTATTGCAATTTGCTTTCAAAAGAATATAATGAAGGTGCAAAGAGGTGACCTAAGTGAGAAAAATAAACCGAAATATGTGTGAAGGACCAATGCTTGGCAATATTATCCTTTACACTATACCTATTATATTAACAAGCCTGCTTCAGCTTTTGTTTAACGCGGCGGATCTTATCGTCGTTGGTAATTTTTGCGGAAGCGTTTCGGTTGCCGCAGTAGGTGCCACAAGCTCGCTTACACATCTTATTGTAAACCTGTTTATAGGCCTTTCGGTAGGCTCGGGCGTTGCAGTCGCACATAGTATTGGAGAGGGAAGTGCCGAGAAAACCTCTCGCGCCGTTCACACCGCAATGCCTATTGCGCTTATCGGCGGAGCAGTTTTAACCGTTGCCGGTATTTTGCTTTCAAAGCCTCTTTTAGAGCTTATGAATACCCCCGAAAGCGTTATAGACCTTGCCACAGTTTATATGCAAATTTTCTTTGGCGGTATGGTGTGTAATATGATTTATAACTTCGGCGCCGCAATTCTTCGCGCCGCCGGCGATACCAAAAGTCCGCTTATTTATTTGTCAATAGCAGGCGTGCTAAACGTTGTTTTGAACATAATTTTTGTAACACTGTTTCATATGAACGTTGCAGGCGTAGCCCTTGCAACAAGCATTTCTCAGGCTCTTTCAGCAGTGCTTGTGCTTTTAAATCTTATGAATCGCCACGATGCCGTCCGTTTTGATATCAAGGAAATCAAGTTTGATAAAGAGGCATTTAAGAAAATCGTTACAATCGGCGTTCCGTCGGGACTTCAGTCGTCACTGTTCAGCATCTCAAACGTGCTTATCCAGTCGTCTATAAACTCCTTTGGAGAGGCCTTTGTATCAGGCTCGGCCGCCGCCGCAAATATAGAAAGCTTTGTGTGGGCGATAATGAATTCATTCCATCAGTCAGCCTTAGTGTTTACAGGTCAAAACTACGGCGCTAAAAAGCTTGATAGAATTAAGAAAATATTTGTGATTTGCATTAGTGGCGCTGCCTTGTGTGGCCTTGTTTTCGGCTCGCTCACCTATATTTTCGGAAAACCTTTGCTTTCTATTTATATAACCGACTCGCAAGAGGCAATAAACGCGGGCCTTATAAGATTTTCTTTTGTTGCTTTGCCGTATTTCCTCGGCGGAATAATGGACACCGCAACGGGTGCAATTCGCGGAATGGGCTCGTCCTTGCCGCCTATGATTATAAGTATAATCGGTGCCTGCGCCTTTAGAGTTGTGTGGATTTATACAATTTTCAGTATCCCCAAATTTCACACCCCGTATATTCTGTTTTTATCCTATCCGATTTCTTGGCTTTTAACATTTACTGCGCTCTTAATAACCTTCATAATAGTTTATAAAAAGAACAAAAATAAATACCTTGCAGAAAATTAAATTTATAAAAGGCGAGAGCAATTGCTCTCGCCTTTTATGTTGACTGTCTTTGTAATGAGTGATATAATATATAAAGAAACGGAGTGAGGCTAATGAATAAGATGAAGGAATTTTTTGGGAATAAAAAAAATCTACTTATTATTATGACAACCGCCTTGGCACTGCTTGTGGTTTTTGCAATTTTGCTTGCGATTGTTTTTATGAATAAAGATTATTCAAATAATACAAATTCAAGCGCTATTTCCACGCAAACCGAAAAGAACAGTTCACTCTCTAATGAAAAGGAACAAAATGGGGAAGACGAAACCGAAAAGCTTGAAAGTATTTTAAAATCCAATCTTCCCGTAATGGACGGCTCCACCTCAACAATACCGTTGGAAGCAGGTATAAAAGCCGCTTTGTTTGGAATTTCTCAAGAAAAAGCCGAGGCAGCGGTTGCGCACTCAACAACCTACGGCTCGTTTGATAATTTGATAGCAGGAAAATGCGACATTATTTTCAGTACGCCACTGTCGCAGGAACAGTATGATAAGGCAAAACAAGCAAATATAACGCTTGTCGAAGTCCCCGTGGTGTATGAGGGCTTTGTATTTGTGGTGAATGCGAAAAACCCCGTTGACACACTTACTCAACAACAGTTAAAGGATATATATTCGGGGAAAATCACCAATTGGAAAGAGGTCGGCGGAAACGACGCTCCAATTGTGGCATATCAAAGAAATGAAACCTCGGGCAGTCAAAATTATATGAAGGCCTTTATGAAGGACAGCAATTTGATGAAGCCGCTTACGTCCTTTACACCTGCTTCTATGATTGGACTGATGGATGCGGTAGCAAACTATGACAATGCCGAAAATGCCATAGGCTACTCGGTTTACGCCTACGCCGCCAATATGTACGGTAACGGAAACGAAATAAAATTCATAAAGGTTGACGGGGTAGAGCCAACCAAACAAACAATGGCGGCTCAAAAATATCCCCTTCTAAATTATAACTACGCAATTTATAATAAGCAAAGTGAAGCAAATACCACTGTAGATGAACTTGCCGCGTGGCTTCTTACCGATAACGGACAAATCGCAATGGTAAATGCAGGATACGTTCCTATAAGAAACGTAAAGGTTAAAGAACTTAAAATTGAAGCCTATACCTCAAAAGGCACCTCAACCGAAACAAAAACCGAGCCGAGCGACTTTTACTACATAACCGAAGCCTATGACCTTACCGATATGACTGATATGGAATGGTGGAACAGGACCGATGCTGACGTCGAGCTTACAAAGCTTAAAAATAAATCACTGCAAGCAAATATAAATAAGTTTATAGACGATTCTATAATCCGCCTTAAATCCAAAGAAAAAGAATGTCAAGCTTACGTTGACCTTCTTAATAGAAACGACCAAAGTGAATACAAATGTTATAGCAATAAAGGTATAAGCACCAATATAGAATGCATTAACGGATATTTAAGCGTGTCGGTTTCACTTAAATACTCATACGATGTTCAGGGAGGATTTGAATATACCTATAAAAGCTATAGTAAGGTGTACGATTTGTATTCGGGAAAAGAACTTGCATTAAGTGATTTGTTTTACAAAAACGAAAGCTTTGTAAGTGTTATCAATGAACAAATAGAGTGGCGAATACCTTATGAGGTTGAACTTAGTATTCTGCCCATAGAGGTAAAGCGTACCTATGCAACCCTCCCACAAAGCAGCTATGTTATCAGCTTTAATTCAGATGCAAATCTTGTTTTGACCTTTGATAAGGAAAATCCGTATTTTGCCGATGGAGTGGACTTTGAAATAAAAACCTATCTTGAAAATAATTGTTGCATAAACAAAGCAAGAGACATGAGCGGTCTTTTTGATAAAGAGGTAGAAATAAAAAAATCCGTTTATACCACCTACTTTAACACAAAAATTGACCAAAAAAACACGCAAAAATGTGAATACAGTATATATTATTTCGATTCTCCAAATGAAAAATTAAACGATTTGGTAAATAATTATTTCGACCAAAAACTAATAAACGATGACTATATTATAGAACTTGTAGAGTCAGCTGCCGAGGCATATGGATTACAAAAGGAAGATTTGATGATGAGCGACGGAACATACCCCATAGAAATCGGTGCAAGATTCATGGGAAATCGTTATGTTGAAATAAACGTTTACGCCGGTATGGAGTGCGTTTATACAACCTATATTGATGCCCAAACAGGAGAATTTGCTTCAAAAAGCGATTATGAAGCGTGGCTGAAAAACATTTCGCCCGAGCTGTTATAAATGTAAGATAAAAACCGCCTGCAAAATGCAGGCGGTTTTTTCTTGACTCGCTTTGCTACAAATGATATAATAATGTTGCAATTCCAACAAAAAGAGAGGAAAAGTATGCAAAATCATATAGATTTAATAGCTAAAGCACCGTTTTTTAACGGTGTAAAGATAGAAGACTTTACAAGAACTCTCGATTACTTAAACGCACAAATAAGCCGCTTTCAAAAGGATGAACCTATTTTCACCGAGGGCGAGGCGGTAACGAGAGCGGGAATAATCCTTTCGGGACAGGCGCAAATAAGAATAGTTGACTATAACGGCAACAGTAACATTTTAGCTCAGCTTCCGTCGGGGGAAATGTTCGGTGAGGCGCTTTGCAGTATTGAAGCCGATGAGCTTCCTGTCAGCATTTTTGCATCCGAGCCCTGTGAGGTACTGTTTTTTGACAGTAAAAAGCTAATGGATATTGAAAAAAACGATTTTGATTTAAAACCGCTTCTTGTAAAAAATCTTCTCTTGATAGTCTCGGCAAAAGCACTGCGCCTGCGCGCTAAAATAAATATCCTGTCACAAAGAACAACACGCGAAAAAATTATGGCGTATCTTTTAATGGAATCCAAAAGCTGCGGCAAAAAAGAGTTTACTATAAAGCTTGACCGCCAACAGCTTGCCGACTTTTTGGGGGTAGAGAGGAGCGCAATGTCGGCTGAACTCAGCCGCCTTAAAAAAGACGGAATTATTGAAACTCGCAAAAGCTATTTTAAAATTTTAACGGATTACTAAAAAATCGGGATTTTATCCCGATTTTTTCTATTTTTTGGTTGACAGGACTCTTGCATTGTAGTATAATTGTATACATAAATACCAAAGGAGAGAAAAATCAATGCTGGAAATCTCAAATAGTACCAATTTGCTTGAACAAAACAGCTATAAATACTCACTGCAGGATATTCCCGAGCCCAACCTGTACCGTGATATTTATTCGTATGACGATATTCCTAAAATCGCATTCAACCATAGAAGAGTGCCGATAGGAATGCCTGAGGAAATTTGGATAACCGACACCTCGCTTCGCGACGGACAGCAGTCGGTAGAGCCTTATACCGTTGAGCAAATTGTTGATTTATATAAGCTTATGTCAAAGCTCGGCGGCCCTTACGGAATCATTCGACAAACCGAATTTTTCGTGTATAGCAAAAAGGATAGGGAAGCGCTTGAAAAATGTAGGGATTTGGGCCTTCGTTTCCCCGAAATCACTACATGGATCAGAGCTTCTAAAGAGGACTTTAAGCTTGTAAAGGATCTCGGAATTCGTGAAACGGGTATCCTCGTTTCGTGTAGTGACTACCACATTTTCAAAAAGCTTAAAATGACAAGAAAGCAGGCGCTTGACCACTATCTTTCGGCAGTCGCCCTTGCTTTTGAGTCGGGCGTAATGCCTCGCTGTCACCTTGAGGACATTACAAGAGCCGACTTTTACGGCTTTGTTGTTCCGTTTGTAAACGAGCTTATGAAAATGTCGCAGGACGCTAAAATTCCCGTTAAAATTCGTGCTTGTGACACAATGGGTTACGGCGTTCCGTTTACCGAGGTTGCGCTTCCCCGAAGCGTTCCCGGCATCATTTACGGTCTTAAGCATTATTCCGACGTTCCGAGTGAAATGCTTGAATGGCACGGACATAATGACTTTTATAAAGCAGTAACCAACGCAAGCACCGCTTGGCTTTACGGCGCCTGCGCAGTAAACTGCTCGCTTCTCGGAATAGGTGAGAGAACGGGTAACATTCCCCTTGAGGCAATGATTATTGAGTACGCTTCACTTCGCGGCTCGCTTGACGGAATGGATGCTACTGTTATTACCGAAATCGCCGAGTACTTCAAGCGTAATATGGGCTACGATATTCCGCCTATGACCCCCTTCGTAGGACGCAACTTTAACGTTACAAGAGCAGGAATTCACGCCGACGGTCTTTTAAAGGATGAGGAAATTTACAACATTTTCAACACCGATAAAATCCTAAACCGCCGTCCGTCAGTAATGCTTTCAAAAACCTCGGGCCTTGCAGGAATTGCTTACTGGATAAACGAAAACTATCGCCTTACCGCTTCCGAGGCTATAGATAAGCGCGACGAGCTTGTTGTAAAGCTTAAAGAGTGGATAGACGAGGAGTATGAGGGCGGTAGACAAACCTCGCTTTCAACAGGTGAGATAGAGGAAAAAATTGAGCAGCTTTCTAACGGCAAGTTTAGAAGACTGTAAGAGTGGAGGACAACTAATGCTTGACCATAGAACCGTTTCGCTTGCGGATCAAATCTTCGAGCGACTCGAAACCGATATTTTAACAGGAAAGTATGCGCGCGGCGAAATCTTGACCGAGCTCAAACTCTCCGAAATTATGGGCGTCAGTAGAACACCCGTTAGAGAAGCGCTTCGCCGCCTTGAACAAGAGCATCTTATTGAAGACACAAATAGGGGCTCGGTCGTTTTAGGCATCACCGAAGAAGACTTAAGGGATATTTATGAGATTAGAATGAATATCGAGGGAATGGCGGCCTATAGAGCGGCTGAAAGAATAACCGACGAGCAAATTAAAGAGCTTAAAGAGCTTTTGGATTTGCAGGAATTTTATTCTTCAAGAAAAGATGCCGACCATATTAAAGGCGTAGATAACCATTTCCACGAGCTTGTGTACCGTTATAGCGGCAGTACCGTTATCTACGATACCCTCACACCGCTTCATAAAAAGATCCAAAAATATAGAAAAGCCTCGGTAGAGGATTCAAAGCGCTCGGTAAGCTCACTTAATGAGCATAAAGCAATATTAGACGCGCTTGAAAAACACGATCCCGAGCTTGCTAAAAAGGTTGTAATCGACCATGTAACAAATGCATTTAAGAACATAATCAAGGAAGAGGAGATGAAATAAAGTGGGACTGACAATAGCACAAAAAATCATTAAGTCGCACTTAGTAAGCGGTGAAATGAAGGTTGGCAATGAAATTTCACTTAGAATTGACCAAACCTTAACACAGGACGCAACAGGCACTATGGCATACCTTGAGTTTGAAACTATGGGTATTGATAGAGTAAGAACCGAAAAAAGCGTAGCTTACATAGACCATAACACCCTGCAGTCAGGCTTTGAAAATGCCGACGACCATAGATTTATTCAGTCAATTTGTAAAAAGCACGGAATCTATTTTTCCCGTCCCGGTAACGGCATTTGCCATCAGGTTCACCTTGAAAGATTTGGTAAGCCCGGTAAAACCTTAATCGGTTCTGACAGCCATACACCTACAGGCGGCGGCATAGGCATGCTTGCTATCGGTGCAGGCGGTCTTGACGTTGCAGTGGCAATGGGCGGCGGTGAGTATTTTATCACAATGCCCAAAATGTATAAGGTAAACCTTACGGGTAAATTAAATCCATTTGTAACTGCCAAGGACGTAAGCCTTGAAATACTTAGAATTCTTTCGGTAAAAGGCGGCGTTGGTGCGATTATAGAATGGGGCGGAGAGGGCATTAAAACCCTTTCAGTACCCGAAAGAGCTACCATCACCAATATGGGTACCGAGCTTGGCGCTACCACCTCAATTTTCCCGTCCGATGAAATCACCTGCGACTTCCTTAAAAAAGAGGGTAGAGAAGAAGATTATATTCCGCTTTGCTCGGACGACGATGCAGTTTACGATAAGATTATTGACATTGACCTGTCAGCATTAAAACCGCTTATCGCTTGTCCTCATAGTCCCGATAATATCGTAACCGTTGAAAGCCTTAAGGGAACACAGGTAGACCAGGTTTGTATCGGTTCCTGCACCAACTCCTCACTTTTTGATATGTTAAAGGTTGCGGCACTTTTAAAGGGCAAAACCATTAAGGACAGCGTTAGCCTTTCAATTTCTCCCGGTTCAAAGCAGGTGCTTTCAATGCTCGCGGACTGTGGCGCACTTTCGGATATTATCGCAAGCGGTGCAAGAGTTTTGGAATGTGCTTGCGGTCCCTGTATCGGTATGGGCTTCTCGCCCAACTCGGCAGGCGTTTCGCTTAGAACATTTAATAGAAACTTTGAGGGTAGAAGCGGCACCAAGGATGGCAAGGTTTACTTAGTTTCTCCCGAAACTGCCGTTGCCGCCGCATTAACGGGTGAAATTACCGACCCGAGAATGCTCGGTGAAATGCCCGAGGTTGTAATGCCTAAAGAGTTTTTAATTAACGATAGTGCAGTTATCGCTCCCGCAAGTGAAGAAGAGGCAAAGGATATTGAGATTTTAAGAGGTCCCAACATCAAAAAGTTCCCCGACTCACTTCCTCAAACCGATAGCATCACAGCCGAGCTTGTTTTAAAGGTTGGCGATAACATTACAACCGACCATATTATGCCTGCAGGCGCAAAGATTCTTCCTTACCGTTCAAATATTCCGTATCTT
>CAZDLQ010000006.1:0-15026 GCA_964506315.1 uncultured Oscillospiraceae bacterium | reverse complement strand
GACGGCAATAAGAAGCCACGTAATAAACGATTTGAGGAACAAGGCGGCCCCAGTTAATTGAGTTTGCGCTTGAGAAGATCATTTTGTTTTCATAAAGTTTAGCTCTCATTTTCTCGTCGGTAAAGATAGCTTTAACGCCGTTTTGAGCGTTATCAAAGTTACCGTTTATACCGCAAACGCATACGTTGTCGCCCTCTTGGGTGTTCATTTGAAGCTTTTGAACCTTACTTACGCCGTCCTCGGGATAGAATACGATGATAGAGGTGCCGTCAACGTTCTTAAAGCCTTCCAATGCAGCCTTACCGGTATCGCCCGATGTAGCAACAAGGATTACGATTTTCTTATTATCGAGAACGGTTTTAGCCGAGGTCATCATAAGGTGAGGCAAAATTTGAAGCGCCATATCCTTAAATGCGCAGGTGGGACCGTGCCACAGCTCTAATACTGATGCGGTGCCGTTTAATTTATGAAGCGGAGCGATCTCATCCGAGCCAAATTTTTGAGAGGTGTAGGCGTTATTGACGCAGTTTTCTACTTCCTCGCTTGTAAAATCGGTTAAGAATTTAGAGAGCACCTTTTTAGCGATTGCCTTATAGCTCGAGGTTGCCATATTTTCAAGCTCTTTAATTGAAAGAGAAGGAATTTCTCCCGGCACAAAAAGGCCGCCTTCGGTAGAAATTCCGTTTGCAATTGCAAACTTGGAGCTTTTTTTGGCGTTGCTGTTTCTTGTACTGTTGTAATTCATAGTTACACGTCCTTATGGTATGTATTAAAAAAATTATTAGCATTAGTATAAACAATCTTTTGGGTAAGCGAGGGCGAAAAGCCTTTATCAGTAAACAGTTTTTCAAGTCCCAAAAGCTTATTATCCGAGTCGAATTCCGATATAATTTCGGCGCCGTCAAAGTCGGTGCCGATTGCGAGCACGTCCTCTCCGCCGAGTGACAGTATATGCTTAGCGTGGCGCAGTATATCGTCCGCGCACGCCGATTTGGGTGAGTTATTTAAAAAGGTATGATAGAAATTAAGACCGATTAGGCCCTTTCTTTTTATAATTTCCAAAATTTGCTCGTCTAAAAGGTTTCTTTTATGACTGCAAATTTTGCGCGCGTTTGAATGGGTTGCAATAAAAGGCTTTTTGGAAATAGCACAAACGTCGTCAAAGCCTTTATCCGAAAGGTGCGAAACGTCAATTATTATGCCGTTTTGCTCTAAAACGGGGATACATTCTTTGCCAAAGGCTTTAAGTCCCCTATTTTTAAGCTGACCGAAGCCGAGTTCGTTTTCACCGTTCCATGTAAGTGTCAATGCCTTTACACCGCAGCGTTTTAGCTTTTCTATATTTTCGAGTTTGCCGCCAAGCATATTGCCGTTTTCTACTGTGAGAAGCATTTCAATATCCTGCGTTTTTTCTAAAACAAGGCTTTGGTTTTGCAAAAAAACGGCATAAAGCGCATCAAAATACTCTTCGGCATCTTTTCCCTTTAATGTATCGGGCACGAAAACTGCAAATGCTCTTTTACATTTGTCAAAGCTTTGCATACCCGAAAGAGATACCGCCTGTGTGGAATTTAAAAGTGTTTGTGATGCGGCATTAAGCTCGGTTAAGGTGTCACAATGCAGGTCAAATAAATCCAAAACTAAACCTCCGAAAATGCGTTTTCTATATAGTTATGAATTTTAACTTGTGGCTTTTTTGTATCCTTACAAAGCAAAACTTCCGAAACGTCAAACCTCGGTTGAAGCTCGCTCGGATTATTAACCAAATAAAACTGCGCAGTTTTTACGCATTTTTGCTGTTTAAAATAATCCACCGCTTCCCTTGGTGAGAACAGCGCTCCCTCGGTTCTTGTTTTAACCTCAACAAAGGCTATTGTGGTTTTATTTTGAGCGATAATATCTATCTCGCCAAAGCGTGAATGAAAGTTTGTTGCAACAATTTTATATCCATTTTTTGCAAGATATTTTGCAGTAAAATCTTCTCCGAATTTTCCCGAGGCTTTAGTATTACTTGCCATTTTTCTTTGCCTCAAAATATTTTTTAAGAAAGCTCATTCTATGTATCGGCGACACGCCGAATTTATCAAGCATTTCGTAGTGAAGCTTGGTACCGTAGCCTTTATGCTTTTCAAACTGATACTGCGGATATTTTTCGCACATTTCAAGCATAAAGCGGTCACGCGATACCTTGGCAAGTATAGACGCCGCCGCGATGCTTTTAACCTTTGCGTCACCGCCGATTATGGCGCGGCTTTCTATATCAAGGTCGGGCGTTTTATTGCCGTCTATGAGCGCAAAATCAGCCTTGACCGAAAGACCTTCAACAGCCTTTTTCATAGCAAGCATTGTAGCGTTTAAAATGTTTATTTCGTCTATTGTATTTTGGTCTACCGACACGATGCAGTATGCGATACTTTGCTCTTTTATCTTATCAAAAAGCGCTTCCCTTTTCTTTTCGGAAAGCTTTTTGGAGTCGTCAAGTCCCTCTAAATCAGCATTTTCCTTTAAAATAACAGCCGCCGCATAAACAGGGCCTGCAAGCGGTCCTCTACCCGCTTCGTCAACGCCACAAACTGCTGTGAAGCCTTTTGCCTTTACATCCATTTCTACGTCTTGAAACTGTGGCACAGACTCACATCCTTTCAATATCGTCGGGTGATTCAAGCGAAATCTTGCCGATTTTAGAAGCGCGGAACTCGTCAAGCACGGTTATAGCCGCACGCTCGGTATTTATCTCGCCGCCCGAGATACGCATACCTCTTTTTGCGCCGACCTTTAAAAGAAGCTCGTAGCCGTCGTCGCTCTCGTCTATTTGGATATTATATCTACTTTTTAAAAGCTCGGGATAAGAGGCGGCAAGGCACTCAAGTAGGCGCACTGCCAAAAGCTCTATATCCATAATATCATCTTTTACTGCGCCTGTAAATGCCAAATGCTCGGATACCGTTTGATTTTCAAACTTGGGCCACAGCATACCGGGCATATCAAGAAGCTGAAGCGACGAGTCAACGTCCACCCACTGTATTCCCTTAGTTACGCCCGGTCTATCCTCTACCTTGGCTTTTTTACTCTTGGAAAGGCGATTTATAAACGAAGATTTGCCAACGTTTGGAATACCGACCACCATTACCTTAAGTGCTTTGGTGCTCATTCCCTTAGCGTTCCAAGAATCGAGCTTTTCTTTAAGTGCACGGCGTACTGCCTGCGGCACTTTATTTATGCCGTTGCCGCTTCTACTATCGGTAACGACGGTTTCTATGCCCTGCGCGCGATAGTATTCGCACCATCTTTTTGTGGTTTGTTCATCAGCGCAGTCGGATTTATTTAAAACAAGTATTCTCTTTTTATTGCCGATAAGCTTATCTATTTCGGGGTTTTTACTGCTTAAAACTATTCGTGCATCTCTAATTTCAACAACGGCGTCAACCAAAGGAAGACACTCACGAATGAGGCGTCTTGTTTTGGCCATATGACCGGGAAACCACTGAATTGAAGGCGACTGACTCACTTTTGTTCCTCCGCTTTCTACTCTATAAATCCAAAGCTATCAAACGGGAAAATTCTAAGTACGGCTTCTCCCATTATGTATCTTGTATCAATTTCTCCGATGCCTGCGTTACGGCTATCGGACGATTCATTTCTATTATCGCCCATTACAAACACGCAGCCTTCACTTACTGTAAAGGGGAAAATTACCGAATTGTAGGGCTCTTCATTTATCTTTTCGCGAATATAGCTTTCTTCAAGAAGAACACCGTCAACAAAAACGTCTCCTGTACTGAAGTTAATATCTATTGTTTGGCCCTCGGTAGCGATTACGCGTTTTATAAGGGGTTGACTGCTATTCTTAGGCTGGGTGACTACACCAAAGCACCCCTGCTCTACCTTTGAAATGCCAGGGCTTCCTCTAATTCCCCCATCCAAATTCACAAGTGTAGGAAGCATTGAGGAGCCTTCTACAAGTGTGGAACGGAAAAGAAGTGAAAATACCAAAATTACAGTTACGATTGAAACGCAAATGGCTTCAAGCCAGTCAAAAACCTCGGTTTTTATCGAGAATTTTTCTTTGATTTCCATAAATCACCATTCCCTTCCTAAAATAAAAAGATAGCAAAAAAGGGACAAAAATGTCCCTCTTTCAATTGCCGATATTTTGTTAGATTTGTTCCTTAACTTTGGCAGCCTTACCAACTCTATCGCGGAGATAATAAAGTTTAGCTCTGCGAACTTTACCTTTTCTGACAATTTCAAGCTTGTCAATGTTAGGTGAGTGGAGAGGGAATACTCTTTCAACGCCAACGCCATAAGAAACACGGCGGACAGTGAAGGTTTCGGAAACGCCGCTGTGTTTGCGAGCGATAACTGTACCCTCGAAGGTTTGAATTCTTTCTCTGTCGCCTTCCTTAATCTTTACGTGAACCTTTACGGTATCACCAATCGAAAATTCGGGCTTGTTTTCTTTTAGGCAGCTATTTGCCATCAATTTGAGAGCATCCATTGATGTTCTTCCTCCTTAGTTTTCAGACATTCTTACCAAAATCTATATGATGGCAGAGGACTATCCGCTTTAATGTCGTGACATATCGTCAAGCATTAACCCCCACGTTAAACGCGGAAACTCAAATGCTTTAATATATTATCACATCTTATCTTAAAAATCAAGTGTTTTTTGATATTTTTTTAATTTATTTAGCGGTTTCAAGCACAATTATGCTGCCTACGTCCAAAAGCGGCCCGTTTGTTAGAGAAACGGCGTTTATTTTATGCTTTTTTAGGAACTTTTCTATCTTTTCATAATCGGGATGTGTCTTTATATCGCCGCAAAAAGCAAGTGTGTGTTTATCTATCAGCGCCGACGCGCCGCCGAGAAGACCGTCCATACTCTCCCCTAATCTAATTGCGCCCTGAGAAATTAGAAGCACGTCAAGGTGCGGCGAGAGCGCTTTATATACCGATTTATCGGCTGTAATCACCGCGTTTTCCGAAACTATACAGGTGGCACAGCGAGAGTAGCCTTGCTTACAGTCGATAATTTTAAGGGCGTTTTGCTGTGCGTATTTTAAAATGGTGCCGTCAAGATTTTTTGCGCCGCACAAAAGAATATCCCCTATTCGCGCCGCGTTTAGCGAGGCGCGAATAGGATATGTGCCGCAAAGCTCATTTTCAGCCTCGTACACCAAAAAGCCGCGTTGTTTTAAAGCGTATGCAAGCTCACTGTCCTCTTTATACACAACAACCTCTTTACCGCCGAGGTGATGCGCTCTTAAATCCGCGTGGCAGTTTTCCATACTCGGAAACGCGTGGTTCTTTTTAACCTCAATAACCTCTACAGAGAGCGTTTTAAGGGCGTTTATTATTTCTTTATATTCCTCGCCGACAAGCGCAAGGGTCACTTTATTTTGAGGGAAATTCGGGCTTAAAATTTTCACTAAAATGCTCCTTTACGTCCGTCTTAGTGCTTCAGCAGGGTCAAGTCTTGCCGCCTTGATTGCAGGATAAATGCCGAAAACAAGTCCAAAAAGAGCTGTTACGGCAACGCACAAGCCAATCATTTGCCAGTCGAAAACGACTGCTACAGTTAAGATTTTACAGGCCACAAAGCAAACTGTCAAGCCTAAAACTGCGCCAAACAAACAGCCGATTAGTGAAATCACGACCGCTTCGGTTAAAAACTCTATTAGTACCGAGAAAAACGAGGCGCCGATTGCCTTTTTTATTCCGATTTCGTGGGTGCGTTCTCTTACGGCAAACATCATTACCGTCATTACCGATATGCCCGAAATCATAAGCGAAACGCCTGCAATCAGCGAAAGAATAACGGTTATTAAATCAAGCACGTTTTCAAGCGTTTGGGCGTGCACCGTAAGGTTTTCTATTCTATAAAGTCCTGCAGTATTTGAAAAGCCCACAAGCCTGTTTTCTATCTCTTTTTCGGCCTGTTTTGAGTCAACCGACGGCATAACCGATACCGTTATACTGTCAAAGCAGCACTCGCCTATGCTTTGCCGCAAATCAGTATACGGAATATAAACCATACACGGCACAAAATCCGAAATTATATTTTTAACTAAGCTTTGCGAGCTATCGGTAATGCCGACTATTTCAAAGGTTTTGAAGCCGTCGGCGAGCTGTAATTCTATCTTTTTGCCGACAATATTTTCCCTGCCGTAATTTTCCTTAGCGTAGCTCGCGTCAACAAGGCAAACGTTATTACCATTGTATATGTCGGTTTGCGAGATATTTTTACCGTATTTTATTTCAAGCTGCATAACCTCTCCCGATTTGCCGTCAACGCCCCAAAGCAAACAGTCAGTAGCCTTGCCTACCGACATAATTTGCGAGCTTTGATAGATTACAGGCGCGGCGGCGTAGACCGTATCGCAGTTTTTTACTATATTAAGCTCGTCTTGCGATATATATTCCGTTCCCGTAGTTTTATTGAGCGAAATCATAAGGCTATTTAGCCCCAGCGTTTCAATTTCTTTTTTTACAACAGTTTTGCCGACTGCGCCGATGCTTGAAATTATCACCACCGACAGCACACCTACCGCAACGCTGATTACGGGAAACAGGAAAAAGCCTTTTTTTCTTTTAAAGCTTTTTAAAACCGACCAAACAAGTTTCATTGTGCCTCAGCCTCGCCAACCGCCTTTATTTTTTGTCCGTTTGAGGAAATTTGGCGCGGCGTCATTATGACCGTGTCGCCCTCATTAAGACCGTTCAAAATCTCATATCCGTTTTCAAGCTCAAGACCCGTTTCTATATATCTTTTTTGGGCGGTGCCGTTTTCCGAAACGTAAACGTATTCACCCATACCGTCCTGCAGTACAGCGCTATACGGCACAAGTGTTTTAAGCGACCGGTCACCCGTGTAAATATCCGCCTTGGCGGTAAAGCCCGATTTTAGCGCGGCGTCGGGTGAATCTATTTTTAAAAACACCTCAACGGCAACACTTTTCGAGGTTAGAGTTGTTACCTTTTGTGCCTTATCCCCTATTTTAATTACGGTGGCGTCGTAGTACTTATCCTTAAAGCCGACACCTGTAACGGTGGCTTTTTGCCCCACCTTAACCTCGCTTATACTCGACTCGCCGATTAGCGCCGATACCACCGTGCCGTTTTGTCCTCCCATCGCGGCGGCGGTAATGCTTTGGGCCGAGCCTGAGCCTGCGCTCACCTTTTGGATTGTGCCGGTGACCGAAATGTGCGGTGTATGGCTTTCTTTTTTTATGGTTTGTACCCTTACCTCAACGTCACTTTGATAAAAAAAACGGGCGGCAGCAAAAACTGCTACCGCCAAACACAAGGTTGCAAGAAAAAATCTTAACGGTTTCATAATTTGCCTCTCTTTTATAATTTTATTTAAAATTAGTGTTATAAATTTGAGTCTAATTATGAATTTATTTTCTCTTTTTTTATTATAATTTTGTATAAATAATACTCTAAAACTTAAAATAACATTGGTGGTGATAAGTTTTGAATTTAATATGCTGTAATTACGACTGCAAGCATCAAAAAGAGGGCTACTGTTACTTAAGTGATACCTCAAAGGCCTCGCACACGGGCTCCTCGGCCTGCATATTTTTTGAGCCGAATGAAGAAGAAAAAGAGCCGTTCTTTCTTAGTTTTTCAGATGACTCAGAGCTTCCTTAATATTTGAAACGCCGATGATTTCCATACCGTCAAAGCTTTGACTGAGCTTGACGGCGTTTTGTTTTGGAATAATACATTTTTTAAAGCCGAGGCGTGCCGCCTCGCGAATTCTTTCTTCAGCGTTCATAACCGAGCGAATCTCGCCTGCAAGACCAAGCTCACCGAACACAAGCGCCTTTTCGTCCACAGGTCTATCGACAAGGCTTGAAACAAGCGCCGCGGCAACTGCTAAATCCGCCGCAGGCTCATCGAGTCTAAGGCCTCCGACAACGTTTAAATACGCGTCTAAATTGCCAAAGAAATAACCGACGCGTTTTTCCAAAACTGCAATTATCATTGCCATTTTACTGTAATCAAAGCCTGTTGAAACTCTACGGGGTGCGGCAAGAGAGCTTTTTGAAACGAGTGCCTGAACCTCGGCAAGAATGGGTCTTGTGCCCTCCATTACGCAAACAACACAGCTGCCCGAAACGCCGCTGGGGCGCTCGGAGAGGAGCATTTGCGAGGGATTGGGAATTTCAACAAGTCCCTGCGACTGCATTTCAAAAACGCCGATTTCATTGGTTGAGCCAAATCTATTTTTAGTGGCTCTAAGTATTCTATAGGACATATTTTTATCGCCCTCAAAATAGAGAACGGTGTCAACTATATGCTCGAGCACCTTGGGGCCTGCGATTGCGCCGTCCTTATTTACGTGACCGACGATAAAAATAGGAATTTCGGCGGTTTTGGCCGTTTTCATAAACACGTTGGTACATTCTCTTACCTGAGTGATGCTACCCGTTGAGGACGATACTGAGCTAAGGCTCATGGTTTGAATTGAGTCAATCATAACAACGTCGGGCTTAAACTTTGCGATGGTTTCAACTATTGCCTCAACGTTTGTTTGCGATATTAAAAAGAGATTGTCGCTCTCTACCGACAGTCTATTTGCGCGCAGTTTAATTTGACGGGTAGATTCCTCGCCCGATACATAAAGAACACGAAGTCCCTCGCATAAATAGCGGCAAATTTGCAACAGCAGCGTTGATTTTCCGATTCCGGGATCACCGCCGAGAAGCACAAGCGAGCCCTTTACAAGTCCGCCGCCGAGCACTCTATCAAGCTCGGAGATGCCCGTATAATAGCGATGCTCGTCATCGGTGCCGACCTCGTTTATGCTCTTGGGCTCGGCAATTTCGAGCGCGGCAAGAGGACCTATATCGGCCACAGTTTTATTTGGGGATGCCGAAACAACCTCTTCCTCAAAGGTATTCCAACGGTTGCAGGAAGGGCATTTTCCGTTCCATTTGGGCGACTGATAGCCACATTCACTGCAAACGTAAACTGTTTTAAACTTTTGTTGTGCCATTTTAATATCCTTTCATTTAGGAATTATAGTACTCGCAAATGCTTTGTGCGATTGTAAACGCAATTTTTGTTTGGTATTCGGGCTCAGTTAACTGCTTTGCCTCGTTTTCGTTAGAGAGGAAGCCGCACTCAATAAGCACGCTTGGTCTTTCGGCTTTTTTGAACAAAAACAGGTCCGAATACGCTTTTTTTATTTCTCTTGTGTTATTTGGGTTTATATTTTGCTTAAAATTCTCTTTCAAAATGCCCGCAAGCCGTTTACTCTCATCCTCATATTTACTGCCGTAAAACATTTGAGCGCCGAAATACTCACCTTGAGAAAAATGATTTTGGTGTATGCTTACAAAGACCGAATCGTAGGTTTCATTAACTATCTCAAGCCGAGCGTACATATCCTCTTTTTTGGTGGACGCGAGAGCGGCATCGGTAGTTCTTGTCATAACGGTTTTAAAGCCCAGCAGCCTTAAAATTTGCTCAAGCTTAAGCGAAATAGATAGGTTTATATCCTTTTCCAAGTATCCGTAAACCGACGTAGCGCCGCCGTCAAAGCCGCCGTGGCCTGCGTCGATTACAACGGTTGGCAAAATGGTGGTTTTACTGAAGGTTTGTGAGATGTCCCCCGGTGTGTACAGTTTAACGAGCGCCGCCGAAATTGCAAATAAGCAAACGACAGCCAATATTTTAGCAAATTTTTTCTTAAAAAAGTCTAAACGACGGTTTTTCAAAGCAAACACCTCCCGAAAAATATATGCTTTCGAGAAGCGTTTTTATACTTTAGTTACATTATAATACATTTACATATTTATTTCAACAAAAAATATAGCCAAGATTTTCGCGGCTATATTTTTTGTTTTATAGAAAGCAGTATGTTCCCATATTTTGCATATACGGGCATAGAAGCACAAATAATAAACAAAAAGAAAAGGAGTTTTTTATGATACAGTCGCGGAAAGTATACCCTATCAGTCTACCCACGGTACACCAAAACGGTTATTACGAAATGAGGCTTGAAAGTATCGGCGGACTCGGTGCTAACCTTTGCGGAAAGCTGCTCGGTGAGCTGGGCGCCGCTTATTTAGGATTAAATGCGGCGGCTTTTTCAAGCTACGGCTCGGAAAAGCGCGGTTCACCCGTTAAATCTTACGTTAGGTGGAGCGCGCCTGAGCGCGACATTTTACACAACAGTCCTGTCGAGCGGCCTAATCTTTTGGTGCTGTTTCATCACGCGCTTTCAAAAAACCTTCCTGTAACAGCAGGAGCTGATGAAAACTGCACTTTAGTGGTGAATACCGACCTTACGCCCGAGGAAATTCGCAGTGAGCTTAAGCTTTATGCAGGAACGGTTTGCTGTGTAAATGCCTTAGAGCTTGCACTGCAAAGCAAAAGCCGAATAAATATGGTAATTCTCGGCGCTATAGCCAAGGCGTCGGGATTTATTCCCATAGAAGCGGTGAAAGCGCTTGTTGCTGACACGCTCGGCAAAAAATATCCCGCCGCACTTGAGGGCAACCTTAAGGGTATCGAATTAGGTTTTGACAACGTAAAAAGCAAGGTGTTTGAGCCCGACGGACGTTTTGAGAAGGTAGAATTCAAAGAAGTTCAAAGCAGGTGGGGATACAAAAATGCGCCGTTGGGCGGCGCAAATTTTCATTTTGGTAGCACGGTATCAAACGACCTGTCGCCTTCAAGAGAGGGCTTTATTCCCCTATTTTTGCCCGAAAAATGTATTCATTGCGGACTTTGTGACACAACCTGTCCCGATATGGTTTTTCAGTTTGTTAAAGGCGAATACAAAAACAGGCCTACAATGATGAACCGAGGGCTCGACTACCATCACTGCAAGGGTTGTTTACGATGTGTTGACGTGTGTCCGACCGAGGCCTTAGTTGCAGGAAAAGAAAGTGAGCATCCTAATAAAAAGTGGTTTGTTCGCAATAAAGATTTGATAGTAAGCAGCCTTGATTTTGATCCTGCAGGTGCTGACCCTTGGATCACCGGTGAATCGTATTTAGATGAAAAACGCGTAGACGGAGGGCTAATGTAATATGGAAAAAGCAAAACAAAAGCTGTTATTTGAAAGCGGCAACGAGCTTGCCGCATACGCCGCAAAGCAAATAAATTATCACGTAATGGGCTACTACCCTATTACTCCATCCACACAAATTGCGGAATATTTAGATAAAATGGGCGCCGACGGACAGCACACAACCGCTCTAATGCCTGCCGAGGGCGAGCATAGCGCCGCAGGTATATGCTACGGTGCCTCAACGGGCGGCGGCAGGGTTTTTAACGCCACCTCGGCAAACGGGCTTTTATATGCCCTTGAACAGCTACCCGTACAGTCGGGCACTCGGCTTCCGATGGTGCTTAACGTCGCCTGCCGCACAGTATCGGGACCGCTTTCAATCAAGGGTGACCACAGTGACATTATGTATACGCTCAACACAGGTTGGATCATTTTGTTTGCCGACTCTCCGCAAGAGGTTTATGATTTTAACATTTGTGCCATTAAAATTGCTGAAAAGGTAAGGCTTCCCGTTATAGTGGCGTTTGACGGTTTCTTCACGAGCCATCAAAAAAGAAACTGCTTTGTTTTTGAGGACGACAAAACGGTGCAAGATTTTATCGGGCCTATAAGCTTAGATTACACCTCGCTAAATCCACAAGAGCCTGTTACAATCGGCTCATATATGAACGAGCCCGATTTAATGAACAACAAGTATCAGCTTCACTTGGCAATGCAAGAGGCATATGAGGTTATACCGCAAATTTTTGCGCAGTACGAGCAGTTATCGGGCAGGAAGCTAAGCGTTTTGAAATCCTACAAGGCCGAGGACGCGGACGTTTTATTATTTGTGCTTGGCTCGGCATATCTCACGGCCAAGGCAGCGGTGGACAAGCTAAGATGCGACGGCAAAAAGGTTGGTGTGTTTACCTTAGGGGCGCTTCGTCCGTTTCCGCGCGAGCAAATTGCCGATTTGTGCAAAAGCGCGCGCACGGTTATTGTGGCTGACAGGCAAGACAGCTACGGCGCGGGCGGCGGAAATATGTCGCTTGAAATACGCGCGGCGCTACAGCAAAATAATGTGACCGCTCGGGTAATTAGCCGTGTTTACGGTCTTGGCGGACGCGACTTTTTCGAGCAGGACGCAGTGGATTTATTTAATTGCTGCCATGAGGAAAATGCAGCTGATTTTGACTACGTCGGCATTTATCCGGGTGAAAAAGATTTCAGTCCCAAGCCATATTTTGAGGCTGTCACACGGGAAAATTCGCCGCAGCTTATCACCTGCACCGAGGAGAGCGGAAAGGTGACCGTAAAGGGCGGCACGGTACGCGATACCACCGCAAGAGCTAAGCGGCTTGCTCCGGGTCACGGCGCGTGTCCGGGCTGTGGAATACCTGTCAACGTAAACCTACTGCTTAGAGGAATTGAGGGCAACGTTGTACTGCTTTTTCAAACAGGTTGCGGTATGGTTGTAACTACGGGATACCCTAAAACTTCGTTTAAAGTCCCCTACGTGCACAATCTATTCCAAAACGGCGCCGCAACCTTGGCAGGTCTTTCTAAAATGTATCACAAAATGCAAGAGCGCGGCGAGCTTCCCGATGGTGATATTACCTTTATTATGGTAAGTGGCGACGGCGGCATGGACATCGGTATGGGTTCGGCGCTCGGCACGGCACTTCGAAACGACCCCGTCATTATTTTTGAATACGACAACGGCGGTTATATGAACACAGGTTATCAGCTATCGTATTCAACGCCTATGGGTGCTAAAAGTGCAACCTCGCACCTTGGTGAGAGTGGACACGGCAAAAGCTTTCACAACAAGGATATGCCTCAAATTATGGCGGCTACGGGTATGCCTTACGTTGCTACTGCCGCCGAAAGCGAGCCTAACGATTTTATTAAAAAGGCGGCAAAGGCGCAGTATTACGCCAAGAATTACGGAACGGCTTATATAAAGTGTTTATCCGCCTGTCCGCTCAACTGGGGCGACAAGCCAAACGGTGAACGAAGAGTTATTGAGGCCGCCGTAAACTGTTGTTATTTTCCGTTATACGAAATTGAGCGCGGTATCACTTCCCTATCTATCGACCCCGAGGCAAAGGGCAAAAAAATCCCTGTAGCCGACTTTTTAAAAATGATGGGTAGAACCCGTCATTTATGCGGTGAAGATTACGCGGAAATTAGAAACAGTATCGAGGGGGAAATTGATAGGCGGTGGCGTCGGTTAAAAGCAATGTCCGAGCATCCTAATTTATAAAGTATAAAAAAACGGATAGAGAAGCTCTATCCGTTTTTTAATTATTTTTTCTTTTTATTTACAAAAACAAGCTTTTCGCCGACTACAATTCTCTTTCTTCCCATCATATAAGGGAAATAGCAAATAAGAGGAATAAGCGTGGGAACAAAGCAAGCGGCTATAGCCTGCAGGGGTGTTGCGCTTGACTGTGCAAAGCCGGGGTCTATAGTTTCGTTAAAGCTTGTGGCAACGGGCAAAAGGAAGGTGTAAATTCCCCAAAACTGTGACGAGCAAACACGCAAAAGTCCCGTTATATCGGGAAGAAGGTCAAAGGTCATAAGCATCATTGCGATAGCGCAAAGGTAGTACGGAATTGCGCTGATAAGGCCGATGAGCATACCTCTATACATTGAATATTTACCAACGCCGAGATTGATTCGCTGCTGATCCGTTTCGCCGCAATCCCAAAGCGTACCGTAAACGAAAATAAACTGAACTATAATGCCGACGCACTGAATGATTACTCTTGTACCGACAGCGTCGCCTTTGAAAAAGTTTTCACTCGCAATCGCTACGATAAGGCAGTTTAGCATAAAGGACACTATACTGCAAAACGCGGACATCATAAATACCTTTGCGGATACAATCCATAAATTATTACTTTTCATATTTTCTCCTTTCGATTAAAAGAAGGTTAACTGATTTGATTTTGGTATATTACCGAAAGCGCCCATATTCTCAAGTGTTTCAACGAGTCCTTTTGAGGTTTTGGTTTTAACCGCAAAGTCCTCAATTGAGAAAAACTCGGTGCTTGAAGCGGCTTCATACAGCGCATCGGCCGCCGTTTCACCAACGCCGTCGATACAGTTAAACGGAAGGCGTATTCCCTCTTCCTCTACCCTATACACCGTGGCGTGTGATTTTTTAATATCAACGGGAAGGAACTTAACACCTCTACAAAGTGCTTCGTTTATAATAAGAAGCAGGTCGAGGGTATCAATATCCTTTTTCTCGGCGGTTTTATTATGCACCATTTCTTTGAGCTCTATAATGCGCGCTCTTGCCTTTTGCTTACTGCCTACTGCGGCGGCAACGTCAATATCGGCGCCGCGAACGGTAAGGAACGAGGCGTAATATTCAGTGGGCTTATAAAGCTTATACCAGCCGAGTCTAACAGCTGCGATAACGTAAGCGGCGGCGTGTGCTTTCGGGAACATATATTTTATCTTCATACAAGAATCAATATACCACTGCGGCACGTTATTTTCAAGCATAACCTTTTTATGCTCATCGGTCAAGAGTTTCGGAGCTTTACCCTTTCTTACGATCTCCATTATCGAAAATGCCATATCGTTAGGCACGCCCTTTTGAATAAGGTAGGTCATAATGGAGTCACGCGTTCCGATAACCTCTGAAATGGTACAAATTCCGTCTTTAATTAAATCCTGCGCGTTATTTAGCCAAACGTCCGTTCCGTGCGAAAGACCCGAAATTTGAAGCAGGTCGGAGAAGGTTTTTGGCTGTGCGTCCACAAGCATTTGCTTTACAAAGTTGGTTCCCATTTCGGGAAGGCCAAGGCTTCCCGTTTCAAAGAAAATATCATCAGCCGAAATGCCGAGCGCATCGGGGCTTGTAAACAGGCTCATAACCTTGGGGTCGCAGGTATCGACTGTGGTTACGGGAATGCCCGTGAGGTCCTCAACGTACTTATAGTGCGTTGGCACAACGTGTCCAAGGCAGTCGAGCTTCAAGATAGTATCGTGAAGCGAATGG
>CAZDLQ010000005.1:12739-16910 GCA_964506315.1 uncultured Oscillospiraceae bacterium | reverse complement strand
TACCTTACTTATTCTCTTCATATCCCATTTTTTTGTAAAGCAAGCAATCTTTTCGTTGATTTCATCGCGATTTTCAAAGGCAAAGGTAACTAAATCCTTTGCAAATTTGCTGATTTTAAGCTCTCTTATTTCCCCTGCACACTCGATAATTTCATCAATGGGCAAGGATGAAAACTGCGATTCAAAGTTTAAAATAAATGCTTGTTCTCTCGATTCACTTCGTGTCATTATATATTTCCCTTTTGTTAAAATACAAAGCAAACAAGCCCTTTATAAAAAGGGCTGCTTTAGCTTTTTTATTTATTTGTTCTTTTTATCTTCAATTGAAATGCCTGCAATATGAACGTTAACTTTTGAAACAGCTATTCCCGTCATATTTTGAACGGCATCCTTAACCTTTTTTTGAACCTCGCTCGCAACGGTGTTAACCTTTGCGCCGTATTTAATTTTAAGGTAAACGTCGATTATGGCAACGCCGTCGTTCAAATCAATTAAAACAGGTGTTTTAACGTTTTTGGTCTTGAACATGCTCTTGATATTAGCAGCAGGAACAAGCTCCGCTACGCCTTCGATTTCCTTTGAAGCGATAGCGGTAATTGAAGCAAGCACGTCATCGGAAATTTTAAGACTGCCGGTTTCAACGGGGTTGATGTACTCATTTTGTTTCATGGTATATATGTCCTCCTTGAAAGATTTTAATGTAAAAATATACACTAATCTTTGAATATATACATATATTATACCATAAATTTTCAAAGAAACAACTATTTTATTTCAACAATATTAATATTTTCCGAACTTATTTTCGATTTGCTGAGTACAATATCGAAAATTTGTGCCGCCTGAGCGTCCGAAAGACCGCTTGAACTTACCACAACGCTTGCCGTTTCATCATCTATAAACACGACACATTCTCTAAATCCCTTAGCTTTTATAAGCTCCTCTATAGTCGCTTCACATTGTGAAATTTGCGATAACTCGGCGGCTTTTTCGGTTATTTGTGTTTTTTGAGAATCGGTCAAAGTTTTGTCCTCAAGCATTGTTTTTACGCTTTCGATCGCTTCATCGCGAGTTTTTTGACGGTTTAATCTCGCTTCGGCGAAATATTCCTCACTCGTTTCACTAACTTCCACACCCGTTTCCTGAGTTTCGCCGTAAACCTTGCCGTCTAAATTGCCTAAGTTAATATCTTTTTGAGAAAACTCCCAATTCAAATATACTGCAACTCCGAGTACAACAACAAGTCCTGCTAAAATAAGCTGTCTTTTTCCTATCAAAAAATTTAATTTTTTCATAATAATTTACACTCCCATTTTTATTTATTTTAATTTTAGAACACATATTTTGTTGTACGGAACGCCCAAAACAGTTTTAACCGCATTGGTGATTTGTTCCGCTATTTTTGGTGTATCGGCCCCCTCACACAGTACCAAAACACCTCTAATTTGCGGCTCAATTACCTTAACTACCAGCGCGCTATCCTCGTTATTTTGCTGTGTTATTACAATTTCATTTTGGATTTGCGTGTGCTGTTCTAATGCTTCATTTTTTCCCGATACGTCTTGTGATTTGTTTTCATTTACTGCATATTCATTTTCCTTTGACGTGTCAGCGGTTATCATAATTTTGCTCTTGCCTGCGCCATCAATTTTAGAAATGATTTTTTCGGTTTTTTTCTCAAGCTCGGCAACATACTGCTCCACCGATATTTCGTTGTTCGAGCCGCTTTTCGTTTCAGTTTTGCTACCCGAAAAAACGTCGGATAAACCAATCAACAAAATCCCGACAATACCAATGATAAAAATAGCGGTAGTTTTCTTGTTTTTTGAGAAAATATTGCTAAATTTGTGTGTAAAGTCTTTTAACTTAACAGGCATAATATTAGCTTCCTTCTACAATTTTAACGTTGACGTCTAACCCAAGTTCGTCCTTAAGCTCATTTGAAATAACGTCAATACTATTGATATGCGGCTCGTATACGGTAATATTCACACATTTTATTTCTACGCCGTCTTTTTTGGCCTCGAGCGCTACGTTTATGCCAAACTGCTGAGCATTATGCTTTTCCATTGTATCATTTATTATCGGATACAAGGCGTTTACAGCGCATTCTTCCAGGTTATTTATAAGCTTTTCGGAGTATTCTATTTCCTCATACTCTTGCTGTGATATTTTTGATGAAAAAACGGCATTTAAATTAAAATCATTACTGTTTAAAATCTTTGTAAAAGGATATAAAATCCCCGTTAAAATAAATACCGAAATAAGCACTCGCATAATATTTTTTTCGCTGATATTCGGCACGATCATGGATGCTAAAGACGCTACGATTAAAACGGTGCAGGTTGAAATTCCCCAAGTTTTTAAGGCTTCCATTTTATGCAGTTCCTCCTATACATAAGATAACTGCCGTTGAAAGAATAAGCAGTGCCGCATAGCTTAAAATAACCGACGAAATCAAGCTTAAAACAACCGAAGCATCGATTAAAAGCTCGGAAATTTTATTTACGCCAAACATTTTCGAAACAGCCGAAGCGATAGATAAAGAGAGCCTATAAACGAGTATTTTCACAAGTGGTGGAACAAAGTAAAAAATCACAGCTATTATTCCAAAAACACCTGTGGAATTCCTTATAAGCCCAACGCTCTTTTGCAGTGTTGTAGCGGCTTCCGCAAGTGCCGCACCGACAGCAGGAACAAAACTGCCGGCAAAAAATTTACCTGTTCTTATGGCAATAGAATCAGCGCTAACACCTATTATTCCCTTTATCGTGATAAGTGCGACAAAAACGCTTATTACAAGCGTAAGGCTCCAAGTTACTATGGTGCGCAGTGATTTAGTTATCATATCAAGATTATACTCGCCGCCAATCTTTGAAACAATCGAAAATGCAAGAAACATATACAGCAGTGTTATTATTGTATTTAACAAAAACGAAGATATAAATTCTACTGCAACAACCATTGTTGCTTGATAACCAATTGCAGTATTGTTGTGCCCCGACGCAAGCATTACCGCCGCAAATGATGGCACAAAAACCTTTATAAAATCGGTGGTTTTTTCTATAAAATCTCTTGATTGTTCGAGGCAAGCTATGATTGGAGTAGCAAGCGTTGTTGAAACACAAAGCACACCTACTATAGAGAAATTATTTTCTAACGCACCGCTCAAAAAACCTCCGTTAACTCCTCTTGCAAGCGCTATAATAATGACAACGAGAAAAATTACGTAAATTAGCGTTACGGGCCTTGAGAGCTCATTTTTGACGCATTTTATTATGTAATTTAAAAAATCTCCAACGTCAAGATTCATTAGAGTTTGAAAATCAAGTGAATCTATTCCGTTATCATTAAGTATTTCTATTGCATCCTTCGGCAAATAATCCTCAACCGAAATATCGTTTGAGTCTTCACCGCCCAAAGCAAAAACTGACATAGTCATAGAAAATGAAATTATTATCGCATAGAAAAATACAAATATCTTTTTCATTTAACCGTCCTATGTAACCTTTCCGATAATCGTTTCAACAAGTGACAGCACGTCCCTATAAAGCGGTATAGCCGACACGCACAACGCAATTCTGCCGACAAGCTCAATTTTTGATGCAACAGAGGCTTGTCCCGAATCCTTGCACACGTCCGATGCGAGCTGAGTTACGTAGCATATTCCTATAGCTTTTATAAGCGTTGTAAGGCTGCTGTACGAAACGTTTGCGTTATCAAGTATCCCTCTTATTTCGCTTATAACCGGAATGACCCATCCAATTACCGAAACTGTAATATATACCGCCGTAATAACCGTTACAGCAAGCGCGTATTCGGGCTTGTACTGCTTTAAGAAAACGGCAAAAAACGCACCCACAAGACCTATTGCGAATACGGAAACAATATTCATATTTACACCTACAAACCAAACACGTTTTTTACCGTATCAAACAAATTACTGATTTCGTATACCATCATCATTAAAACCACAATAAGTCCTGCTAAGGTTGTCATTGTGGCTTGTTCTTCCCTGCCCGAGCGAATAAGAACCTGGTTTAAAACCGACACAATGATGCCTATTGCGGCAATTTTAAATATTAAATCAACTTCCATTGTGTCTCTCCTTATATGAGTAAAATTGTAACAATTATTCCGGCAAAAAAGCCCGTGTTAATTGCTACTCTTG
>CAZDLQ010000005.1:0-12729 GCA_964506315.1 uncultured Oscillospiraceae bacterium | reverse complement strand
TTATTAAGCATCTCTACGTATAACGTTATATTTGAAATTTGCCCTTCTAAATCGGTTTCGCCAAATTCCTCACAAAACTTTTTAAGCAGTGAGGCGTCCGATTTTGAAATGCCAAGTATATCGGATTTGTCGTCAAGCGATTTGCTCCATGCGGCTTTAAGAGATAGTCCGTTTTTTATGTTTTTTAAGCAGTCTTCCAAAAACTCGTAATCGGCACATTCACTTTTTAAATTTCCTATAAGCTGCGGCACGGTGCACTGCTCATATTCTATTTTTATCTTGAAAAGCTCAAGCAGTCTTATAAAAAAATACAGTCCGTTTATTCTCTTTTTTAGATTTGCCGAATATACCGCGGCACAGTACACAAACGAAATAATTATGAATAAACATCCCAAAATTTTAAGCAAAAAATCATCTCCAGTATTTTTTAAGCGGTACAATTTCTTTTATCCTGCAGGGTGCCCGTCTTCCTTCAAGGACCACTGCAACGTCAAAAGCACCCGTGTCCATTAGTCTAATAAACTGCGGCCTTTTTAAAAGCTGTGAAAAGCTGTTTGAATGTATGGTCGCAAGCAGTTTGACGCCTGCATTCGCAACCTTTTGTATTGCGTAAACGTCCTTTTCGTCGCCTATTTCATCACAAACTATTATGCTTGGCGAAATGGCTCTTAGGGCAATCATCATTCCATCGGCTTTGGGATAGCCATCAAGCACGTCACAGCTAACTCCGATTTTGTTGGTGGCGTATCCGTCGTAGGTTGATGCAATTTCCTTGCGCTCATCAACAATACAAACTCGCAAAAAACCAAATTCCTCGCTTGAAAGCCGAAACGCCGCGTCGCGCAGGAGCGTTGTTTTTCCGCTTGATGGCTCACCAACAATTAAAACCGATTTTATATCATTTCTATAAATCGAATAAATAAGCTCGTCAGCGCACCCTAAAACCTCACGGGATATTCTAATATTTAATGACGACACGTTTTTTACCGCCGTTAAATTGCCCATCGCATCGGTTACTGCGGTAGCGCAAATTCCAACCCTATGTCCGCCTCTTACCGTTATGTATCCGTTTTTCATTTCGTTTTGAAAGGAATGAAACGAGAAATCACAAAGCCGCCTTACTGTCTCATCTATATCATTTTTACTTATGATAAAAACGCCGTCTTCTCGCGGATTTTTCGTTAAGCTACCGTCACTTTTTAAGAAAAATGTCCCTTCAGTGCCGACTACCGAAATCGGAAACGTGCTTTTCATTCGTATTTCCTTGACTTTTGATGCAAACCGCGCGTCAATTGCCGAAACTAAAAATCTTATTTTTTCGGGCAAAAATGCCGTTGCTTCTTTTACTTTTTCTAAACTGTTCATTTTGTTCCCCTCGTGGACAAGGATATTTAATACTATTCCAAACTCGCTTACTTTATTACAAAAAAATAAAAGCGGACCCGTGTCCGCTTTAGCTTGTATAATCCTCTATTCGCTTTCTTAATTCCACCTTGCCTTTTACCTTCACTCCATTTAAAAGCTCTTTTTGATCTAAAGCAGGCAGTGTGCTTACGTAAACGTCAAAAATCTCAATAGGTAGGCTGTCGCCCTGTGTAAAAACTGCAATCTTTTCTTGATACACGCCGATTACGTATTCGCCCACTGCCTCGGTTTGTACGGCCGGTTTACTGCTTTGCTTAAAAGGTTTATAGAAAAAAATCAGTATGACGGCAATTATTAAAACAACAAGAATTAAACTAAAATAATAAATCTTTGATAAATTTTTAGTTTTCAATTTTTATCCTCCGATTTTTTTATTATTTTTGCGCCGTTTTGAATGAATTATTCAGTATTTCCCATAATAATTTTTGAACATTTTAAAAAAGTACTTAACAAATCGATTTTTTTGTGGTAAAATGAATGTAAATTATTGCTAAAAATTATTTGCAAATGAATTTTGAGGAGATTTGTTTATATGAGTAAACGATTTAAACTTAATTCAAATCGAGATAAGCCAAGTAAACTTTTAGATAAGGTAAAGAATTTACTAACTCATCCGAAAACAAAGAAATTTTTTAAAAGCTTGGGTAGAACCTTTCTAACCTTGTTTTTAATCTTTGTCCTTACGGCTTGTATAATCGCCGCTTCCCTTACCATTTATATCATAAAATTTGTTGATACCGAGGCTGATATTGACATAGATAAGGAAGCACTTAACTATACTTCTATTGTATACGGTTTGGATAAAAACGGTGAATATACCGAGTGTGAGAGAATTTGGGCGGGAGAAAATAGAATTTGGGTTGACTACGACAAAATCCCCCAAAATATGAAGGATGCTATTGTTGCTGTTGAGGACAAGCGTTTTGACAAGCACAACGGTGTTGACTGGGGTAGAACTATTCTTGCATTTGCTAATATGTTCATTAAGTTTTACGACACCGAATTCGGTGCATCAACAATTACTCAGCAGCTTGTAAAAAATCTAACAGGCCAAAATCAGCATAGAATTGACCGAAAAATTAAAGAGATATTTATAGCCATCAATCTTGAGCAAAAATATTCTAAGGATGAAATACTGGAAGCCTACTTAAACGTTCTTCCCCTTGACCAAAACCTTAACGGCGTTCAAGCGGCGGCCAAAGCATACTTTAACAAGGACGTTTCCGAGCTTTCGCTTGCCGAGTGTGCCTCGATAGCAGCAATAACTCAGCAACCCACGCTATACGGTCCTTTCAGAGAAAACAATAAAAACGAAACCCGTAAAAATATGATTTTGGGTATGATGCTCGAACAAGGACGCATAACACAAGAAGAGTATGATGAAGCCATAAATGAGGAGCTCGTTTTTACAAAAGAAGAGTTCAAGCAAGAGGTTAACAATTATCAGAGCTATTACGTTGATCAGGTTATGGTCGACGTAATCAATGATTTGGTTGACCAAAAGGGCTACAGTCGCTCCTACGCAAAAGAGGTTGTAAGCTATCACGGAATTAAAATTTACACCCCTATGGACATTGAGATGCAGGAAAGACTTGAAGAGCAGTTTGAAACTCAAACGGCTTTCCCTAAAGTAAGCGGTGCAGTCGCTCCTCAATCAGCTATGGCAATTGTCGATCTTAACGGTAACGTACAAGCTCTTGTCGGCGGTCTTGGTGAAAAGCAAGGCGACCTTTTATTTAACAGAGCAACCTCGGCTCTTAGACAGCCGGGTTCAACCATAAAACCTATTTCTATTTACGGACTCGCCATTGAAAGAGGTCTTATTAACTGGTCGACTATTATGACGGACGAAAAGATCACACTTCAGGGCAACACCACAATCAGTAACTACTACAACGGTTATCTTGGTGCAATGCCTGTTGAATACGCTCTGCAGCGTTCGGTTAATACCATTCCCGTTCAGCTTTCTCAAACACTTACACCTAAAGAAAGCTTCAATTTTCTTACAAATAAGCTTGGGGTCACATCCCTTGTTTCATCAAGAAAAGTGGGCAGCAACGTTCTTTCGGATATAAATATTTCTCCTATGAGCCTTGGCGGTTTAACAGACGGTATTTCCCCTCTTGAGTTAGCCGCCGCATATCAAATCTTTGCTAACGGCGGATATTATAATAAGCCTGTAACCTATCTTAAGGTTACCGATGCTGAAGGAAACGTCATTCTTGAAAACGAGAAAAATCCTGAACGTGTTATTAGCGAAGAAACCGCAATTATTATGAACAAAATGCTTCAAAGAGTTGTTACGGGAACCTACGGTACGGGTAAAGCCGCAACCCTCAGTAATATGCCAACAGGCGGTAAAACCGGTACGACAAACGATAAGAAGGACATTTGGTTTGTGGGACTTACTCCCTACAATGTTTCGGCGCTTTGGTACGGATACGACACGCCTAAATCCCTTACAGGAATAAGCGTTTCCACTCCAAGACTTTGGAAAAACATTATGTCTAAGGTAATGGCGGGTAAACCGAGCAAAGAATTTATCACTTCCGAAAAGGTTATTGAATGTACCTATTGTCTTACAAGCGGAGAGCTTGCCTCGGCTTCGTGTACTAAGACCGAAATCGGCTACTATGATAAGGATAAGCTACCCGATGTTTGTAAGGTGCATACAGTTTCTTCAACCCCATCAACACCCGAAACATCTTCAACGCCAAGCACAAGCACTTCCTCACAGGAGTCAAGCGGCGAAAACACCTCATCACAAACAAATTCCGAAGCTGCATAAAATAAAAAATAGACGCCCACGGGCGTCTATTTTTTTATTTTTCTATTCTAAGCATACTGCCAACCGAAACATCCTCATCACACTCAAACGAATAATTTGACATAGGATGATTTGCAAAATCTACAGGTTGCTCCTCGCTATCCTGCAGTGCTGTAACAGTAATTTCTACAGGTTTTTTGCCCGGTGAAACAATTTCAATATGCTCTCCGTTTTTCACACCGTTTTTCGACGTAAAATATACTCGACCGTTTTCGCATTTATAAACAAAACCGACAATATCAAAATTGCGAACGTATCCGCCGCTTTGATAGCATTGTCCATCCTGCGGTCTGCCGAAATAAAAGCCTGTTGAATATTCGCGGTGGCTTACCTTATAAACCTCTTCATACATCCACGCTTCATTTTCCGATGGCATTTTGCCGCTTGAAAAATAGTGATCAATAACGTTTCGGTAAGCGTTTGTAACAATTCCAACGTAATAGGAAGATTTTGCTCTTCCCTCAATTTTAAGGCTTGAAACGCCCGCATCGCACAGCTTGTCAATATGCTCTATCATACACATATCCTTACTGTTTAAGATGTAGGTTCCCTCAGGCTCTTCAAAGACAGGAAAATACTCATTCGGGCGTTTTTCTTCCATCAAATAATACTGCCAACGGCAAGGCTGTGAGCACTCACCTCTATTAGCATCTCTATTATTCAGGTAGTTGGAAATCGTGCACCGTCCCGAAAATGACATACACATAGCACCGTGCACAAATACCTCAATATCAAGGTCGGGGTTGGTTTTGTCACGAAGTTCTTTTATTTCATCAAGAGAAAGCTCACGTGCCAAAACAACTCTCTTTGCGCCCATATCATAAAGCGCGTTAGCTGTTGCGTAGTTTACAATGCCGTTTTGTGTAGAAATGTGAATTTCGGCATCAGGCACAGTTTTTTTAAGAATGGTCAAAGTTCCTATATCCGAAACAATAAACGCATCTACACCGCATTTATGGGCGTTTTTAACGTATTCGGGAAGGAGCTCGATTTCATTGTTTCTTGGAAGCGTATTGCAGGTTAGATAAACTTTCTTACTTAGTGCGTGAGCCTTATCAACGGCCGATTTTATATCGTCAAAATCAAATTTTTGAACAGCGGCGCGCATACCGAACATACTGCCGCCGAGATATACCGCATCCGCGCCGAAATTAAGTGCCGCTTCAAGACGCTCCATATCGCCGACCGGGCTCAGCAACTCGGGCTTGATTAAATCTTTTCTCATCAGTTATCCTCTTTAAGACTGTTATTCACCCTTTGAGCAGTCGCACAGTTTTGCTGATGCTTTGCATAGGAATTGGCATAATAATACTTGCCCGTATTATCCGTCACAAAGAAATAATATTTTGTGTTTTCGGGATACAATGCCGCCCTTATTGCTTCCTTAGACGGATTACAAACAGGACCCGGCATCAGACCTTGTCGCTTATATGTGTTGTACGCATCATACAAATCCTGATTAGAATACACTTCCGTTTTCTTTATTACATTCTCAACGTAGTTAATTGTTACGTCTGACTGCAAATTGGGATATAGCGTACTATTTAAACGGTTGTGAAATACAGAAGACACCTTGCCCATTTCATTGACATCACCCGCTTCCGCTTGAATGAGCGATGCAATTGTTAGAATTTCATCAAAAGAATACTCAGACTCATTTATTGCATTTTTAATATCGGAGTCAAGATGCGCAACGAAATTAGCAAAAAATTTCTTTGCAATTCCCTCGTAATCGGTTGTACCCGTATAAAACTCATATTTATCGGGATAAAAATATCCTTCGTATTTGTAATATCGATAATCATTATCAGGAACATCGGAAATGAAATCGTATGTAACTTCCATTCTTTCAACAGCTTTTACAAAATCGGTTATATCTTCTATAACGTCTTTTTCCTTGAGCTCTTTTGCGATATCATAAAGTGTCCAACCTTCTATAACGGTTATCTCTACAACGTCTTTTTTCTTAACGAGCTTTTTAAGCTCGTTAGTTATTTGCTCATAAGACATATTATCGTCAAAAGTGTGATAACCGTATTGAAATCCGCCGTTGTCACCAAGCTTACAATAAAGCCTAAACAACAAGGGTTGCTCTACTATGCCGTTTTCTTTAAGAACCTGCGCAATTTGTGCGGTAGTTGAACCTTTTTCAATATAAACGTCCTTTTGAACGCTATCGGTAAAATTAAGTCCGTAAATATCCTTAAAGCCCGAGATAATAATACTTGCAAGAATAACTGAAGAAACAATTATAATAAGCGTTCTTATCAAAAGAGATAAAACACTTTTTTTCTTCTTTTTCTTTTTTCTATGGTGAGTAGCATTTTCGTTTTCGGCGCCGTCCGCAGTGTCTTCCAAAGCTTCGTTTTGAGCGGTTTGCTCATCAGCGTCACTTACGTCATCGGCTGTTTCGGCTTCATTTACCTCACAAGGTACATCAGCTGTATCAATAATTTCATTTTCTTTTTCAAAATTATTATCTTGCATATTTTTTCACCGTCCCATTATTTAGATAGTGCGCCCCTGCTTCCGTTACCACAATATCCGCGGCCACGTCATAAAATCCGTGCGGAAGCTTCTCAACACAGCACTTTTCAAAGCATATTCCTATTTTAGTTCCCGAAAATTTAGAAAGAAATCTATCATAATATCCCTTGCCGTAGCCAAGCCTGAACCCTTCACTGTCAAACATAAGTCCGGGGATAATGCAAGCACAGCTTCTAAAGTCACGAAGTCTTTCGCATTTGTCTAAATTTGGCTCGAGAACGCCAAATGTTCCCTTTTCAGTTTGTTCAAGTGACGAAATGCAGTAAAACTTCATATCACGTGTTCCGGCAATACATTTAGGCACTGCAACGGTTTTGCCCTCATCAATAAGGCTGCTTATAAGTTTTTTTGTATCAACCTCGGTCGCGGTTGATACGTAACATAAAACAGTTTTGGCTTTTTTTATCTCAGCAAGCTCTAAAACATGTTTTAAAATATCAGACTCAAGACTTTCTTTTTCTTGCAGTGATAGATTTTGGCGATAAAGCTTTGACTGTGATCTAAATTCTTCTTTAATTTTTCTTATATCGGTTCTATTGTCTATTCTTTGCATAACATTGACGACAAGATTTTGTCAGCCTCATTTTTATCAACTAAAATTTCAACTAATTTGTGCGCAAATTCGTACACAGTTCCTGCACCGCGAGATGTAATTACGTTGCCGTCGTGTACAACTCTATCCTCGCAAGGTGTAGCACCGAAAAGCTGCTCCTCAAAACCTGGGAAACAGCAAGCCCTCTTGCCTTCCAAAAGCCCTTTATGTCCAAAAACTGACGGCGCTGCACAAATTGCGGCGATATATTTACCTTCCGAATTTGCTTTTGCAATCGCATCGCATACAATAGAAGATTTTTCAAGATTCAACGTTCCCGGCATACCGCCCGGAAGAACAACCATTTGTACTCTTTCATCATAAACAAACTCGGCATCAGTAATATCAGCAATAACAGGCACGTTGTGTGAGCCGACAACAACCTTGCCGCCAACACCTACTGTTGCAACCGAAAGCTCGGCTCTACGAAGAATATCAATGGTAGCAATTGCTTCCATTTCCTCAAAACCGTTTGCTAAAAATACATAAACCATATTTATACCTCCATTTTATCGTGTAAAGCATTTTTACTTTACAGTATTTTTAATCCGTATTTCATAGCAAGGTGACTTGGATAGTAAGAGAGCTTCGCTTTTCTAAGCCCTGCCTCGCCCGAATCGTCCTCGCGATTTATCCAAGTTACCTTGTATTTTTCCAAGCAATAATTTGCAAACTCTTTATTTATTACCGTGTAGGCACCATCAAACTCCCTATCGGCTTTTTCAACGTGAATAATAGCCATATCATTTTTTATTTCGCCATAGGTAAAAGCAATAATTTTGTTCTCTATTTTCAAAACAGCGCCAAAAAAACCTAAGGCTCGAATATTTTTAAGTCCGTAAAGCGCGCAACTTCTTTCTATTTTTTCAGACGAGTCTTTTTCTGGATATTTTAATGAAAACTCTTCAAAAAAAGCACAAACATCTTCTATATCATCCTGCTCAATTATTTCAAAAGTATAATCGGGATACTTTTTCATAAACGACGAAATGTGATTTCTTTTTTTATGATATTTTCTTCCCGCAAGGGTTGATAACGCTTTAGCGTCATAGACGTAATCGGAATAATCTCTATTTTCTTTAATTTCAATTTTAAAGTGCTTTTGAAACTCTAACAGGTGCTCCTGTGACAACGACATAAACTCCGGTATGATGTTTTTTTCTTTGCAGTAATCTATTATTTTTAAAACTGCACTGTGAAAATCCCCCTGTCCGCAAGGCATATAGAAGCGTTCCTTATCTTTTATATTTGCCTTTAAAAACAGTGTGTCATCAGCAACACAAAACTCAAGACCAAGATAATCTTTCCACATAAAAACTATGCCACAGCTATAGTCACAGCACTGTGATTTATCACTGTAAAGATACTTCTTAATAACTTCAACGTCATTTATCATTACAGGATTAAAAACTAATTTATCCAAAAAAACTCGACCTCTATTATTTTTCATCCAAATTAAGAATTTTGCGGTATTTTTCTCGCATCTCTTTTGCCTTACCGCAGGTCATACTTCCCTCACAGCAAGCGCCGAAAGCACAGGCAGGCCCTGCGTGAGAAAAAAGCTCGGGCGCAACCTTGCACACCTCTACAAGCATTTGCTCGGCAACGGCTCTAATTTCCCACTGTGCCCTATTACAGCAACGATGCTTAAAGAAATTAAGCAGGCTGCGAACGTTCATCGTAACAACCATTTTAGTTTCGCAAGCATTAGGAAGCACAAACCTTGCATCCTCATTGGCAAGCTTTTCCGCCGTTTTTAAGGCAGTTTTTTCTTCTACACCTTCGCCCATTAAACGCTTAGCGTGATTTTGCTTTAAAACCTCGGCAAGCTTATCGTAAGCGGCCTGTGCGTCCTGCATTGACTTTATGAAAAGCTCTTTTGCGGCGTCATCGTTTTCTATTTCAGGGGGCAAAACGTATTCAAACATTTTCTCGCTAACGTATCTTTGGCTTTTAACGCTGTAGGATGCAATACGATGTCTTGTAATTTGTGCTAAAAGCGCACGTGAGACGCCTTCAATACCAAACGTAAAGCTTGCGTGCTCAAGCGGACTTTCGTGACCTAAATCAGCAAGCATTTTAACAAAATCATTTGCCTTTTCATCAGTTAAATTATTCCCCAAATCCTCAATATTACTGCTGGAATAACAAAGCTTTGCCGCTTGCGCAACAGTTTTTACGGGATTATATGTATGTGTTATTAAAAAAACCTTTGCAGCCACGATATTTCCCCCAAAAAAATCAAAATAATACTTATTAGCATTTTATCACTTTTTTTATATTGAGTCAACATAAAAAACGAGGTAACTTGACAATTATTAAAATAATCAATATATTATAGTTAAAGTTTGTGGAGGTGAAAACGGTGGTTAAAATCGGCAATGATTGGGATGAGATTATCGGCGGCGAATTTGAAAAGCCGTATTACAAAAAGCTTCGCGCTTTTTTAAAGACGGAATATGCAAGCGGAAACGTTTATCCCAATATGTACAACATATTCAATGCTCTAAAATTCACCGCGTTTAAAGACGTCAAGGCAGTAATAATCGGACAGGACCCCTATCACGGATTTGGACAGGCACACGGACTGTGTTTTTCGGTGCAAAAAGGCACTATGCAGCCGCCTTCCCTTGTTAATATTTTTAAAGAGTTAAACGACGATTTGGGTATTGAAATTCCGCCTAAAAATATGGGCGAGCTCACGTCTTGGGCAAAAAACGGCGTACTACTTTTAAACAATGTTTTGACGGTAAGAGAAGGTCAGCCAAACAGTCACAAATCAGTCGGTTGGGAAATTTTTACCGATGCCGTAATTTCCGCCTTAAACAGCAAGACCGAGCCGGTTGTATTTATTTTATGGGGCGCAAACGCTCGCGAAAAGGCAAAAATTATCACTAATCCGATGCACCTTAAGCTCACTTGCGCTCACCCAAGTCCCCTTTCCGCTTACAACGGATTTTTTGGTTGCAAGCACTTTTCAAAGACCAATGATTTTTTAATCAAAAACAATATTGCTCCGATAAACTGGGATATAAATCGCTGATTTAAACGGAGATTTTTAACACATAATATCACTTGAGGTGATTTGTGTGTCATACAAAAGAACTATTATGTTATTTTCATCAATAATCGTTTTGCTTGGATTTCTTGTTTTTAGACTTTACGATATAACTCAAAGTGAATTTGGCATTAGCGCAAACCAAGGCGCCAACACAATTAAGCTTGTTGTTGACAAAAATAGAGGAACAATATACGACCGCAATCTTTTACCTCTCACATCAAAAGAGAAGGTGTACAAGGTTGCGGTTTTGCCGTCCGTAAAGAGCAAATTATATCTTAAAACCGTTTTATCCGAGCAGGAATTTTCATCAATTGAGCCTAATTTTTTACTTAACAAGCCTTTTATATTTGAAACCGACAAATTCATCGAAGAAAAAGAGGATGTTGAGGTTTTTCTAATTTCAAAAAGATATTCAAGCGATGACCTTGCAACGCACATAATCGGTTATTGTGACTCAACTTTATCGGCGGGGATAGTCGGCATAGAAAAGGCGTATGATTCTACCCTCTCATCGCAGTCAAAAACTCTTTCAATTTCCTATCCTATTGATGCCACGGGTAAGGTTTTATCGGGCGCAAAGGCAGTTGTGAATGATGAAAATTATGGTAGTGCATCGGGAATTGCGCTGACGATTGATACTAAAATACAACAAATCGCGCAAAAAGCGGCAAAAAACATAAAAGACAAAGGCAGCGTGCTTGTAATGGACGTGCAAAACGGCGATATTCTTGCCGCTGTAAGTGTTCCCGAATATGACAGGAACGACATTATTTCAAGCATCAACAAAAATGATTCAGCGCTGTTAAACCGAAATTTTTGTGCTTATAATATCGGTTCAACCTATAAAATTATTGTTTCAGCTGCCGCTCTTTCCAAAAATGTTTCATCAAATTTTTCATACAACTGCACGGGCGGACTCAAGCTATCGGACACAACCTTTAACTGTCACAAAAAGGAAGGACACGGCTATCTAAATATGGAACACGCCTTTGCAAATTCCTGCAATCCATATTTTATAAAGCTTGGTTTAGCCACCGGCAAGGACAGGCTGCTTTCACTTTCTTCGGCGTTCGGTCTTGGAAAAGAAATTAAGCTTTGCGACAATATCTCAACCGCAAGCGGTAATTTGCCCGATGCGGCGCAAATAAACACCGCAGGCGACCTTGCAAACGTTAGCTTTGGACAAGGCTCGCTTATGGCAACACCTGTTCATATTGCCAAAATCATAAGCATAATTGCTAACGGCGGATATAATGTATCGCCTTCCCTTGTTGTCGGCGAAGTGGATTCAAGCGGTAAGCTTATCAAAACTCAAAAAGACACGGACCGTGTGCAAATAATAAGCTCCGAGATAGCCAAAAAGATTCAAAAATATATGACTACAACGGTTGATAACGGAACAGGAAGGCTTGCGCGCCCTGAACATCTTAGTGCAGGCGGAAAAACCGCATCGGCTGAAACAGGCTTAACAGTTAATGGCGAGCAAATCGTTCAAGCGTGGTTTTCGGGGTTTTATCCCGCAAACGCGCCAAAATATGCAATTGTGGTGCTTTGCGAGGGCGGAAATTCGGGCGCAGTTAGCTGTGGACCGATTTTTAAAGAAATTTGCGATAATTTATACAATTTTGGCTATTGCAACTGAAGATAAATGTTGACAAATCATTTTTTTGCATATATAATGTTGGTATATCGTAAAGATGTTGACGGGAAGAGAAATTATAAAGCCCTTTCAGAGAGCGAAATCGGTTTTGCCGGGTGTGAATTTCGCAAGGTGCGTATAGTTTCAGCCACCCCTGAGTCGTGTAGCGATGAGCTACAACGTTAGCCTGCGTTAAAGGCTTCAAGCGGCATTTTATATGCAATTTGGGTGGTACCGCGGTAGATTTTAAATCTGTCGTCCCTTTCGGGATGGCAGGTTTTTATTTTTTTGTAAAATTTTTATAAAAGAGGTAATAAATTATGAAGTGGATGGGTTTAAACGAACTAAGAGAGAAGTTTTTATCTTTCTTCGAAGACAAGGCACACAAGCGTCTTTCAAGCTTTCCCCTTGTTCCGATTGATGACAACAGCTTGCTTTTGATCAACTCGGGAATGGCGCCGCTTAAAAAGTATTTTCTCGGTCAAGCCACTCCCCCGTCAAAGCGTGTTACAACCTGCCAAAAATGTATCAGAACACCTGACATTGACAGGGTTGGAAAAACATCGCGTCACGGAACTTATTTTGAAATGCTTGGTAACTTCTCTTTTGGTGATTACTTCAAAGAAGAAGCAATCGAA
>CAZDLQ010000004.1:0-18614 GCA_964506315.1 uncultured Oscillospiraceae bacterium | reverse complement strand
GCCGTGCCACCTTCCTCGTCAGAGGAAGGCAAGACGGAACGTCATAAATGCCGTTCCCTACAATTCTATTGTACGTGAGTTAAACATCGTAGGGGGCGAGGCCCACAACGCATCGCAAAGCGTAAATTCCAAAACGGGCAAAAACTCCGCCCCAACGCATAACTAATGTCACAAAAATACGACGCCCCGTACAAATTTACAATTTTTAGTACATTATTGACTATAAATTTCGGCCGCAATTTTGTAAAATAAAACTGTAAAATCATACTAAAAATCAGTTTGCTTTAAAAGTTGATAATATTTGCATTGTCTTCAGTTAATTTTGGCAAAAAACTTTGCAAAAATAATCAAAAACGGTATTGATTTATTTTTTTGTGTGTTGTAAAATATAGTTGTAAAAATAGGAGTTGTTTTGACATAATTGTTTCGGGTGTTGTGTCGGAGGCGCCCAAAACGTAAACGGCTCCAAAATTTTCATAAAATATTAAAAATGAAAAGGAGAAAAAGCATGAGTAAGAAACTTAGAATCCTTGCACTTGTGTTGGCCTCACTTCTCACACTTTCAATCTTCGCGGGTTGTGATAAGAGCCCTGTTGCTGACAACTCTTCGGTTATGACTCAAAGCGAAGTTGCCGGTGGTGAAGATACGACAGGCGATGACAAGCAAGACGGCGCTGACGAAGGCAATGGCGACGAGACCAATAGCCAAACTGAGAGCAAAGCGGAATCTCAAACAAGCGTCGGTAAGAAGCTTGACATCAACAAAACAGGCTGGCCTATCACCAATAAGAAGGTAACCTTCGAGGTTATGGGTAGAACAAGCGCTAATTCAGCTGACCCCAAAAAAATGAGTATGTTCTCTTACATGGAAAAGAATACTAACGTTGCAATTGAGTACATTCCCGTAAACGAGAACGATATTAGAGAGAGAAAGACACTTGCTCTCCAGTCAGGTGACATTCCTGCTGCATTCGCATTTACTTACAACACATTCTCTGACTTTGAGCTTGATAAGTATTCACGTGAGGGCGCTTTTGTAGACGTAAGCAAATATCTTAAGGATTATGCTCCTACAATTTATTCCGAGCTTGAAAATCATCCTGTTCAAAAAGCACTTAACGTTACATCCGACGGAAAGATTTATACTCTTCCCTCAAAAACAACACGCTCTGACTACACTAACTATGACCATTACCTCAACATTAATAAAACCTGGCTTGAAAACTTAGGTCTTAGAGTTCCTACGGCAGATAATCCTTATACTGCCGACGAATTCTTAGAGGTTATGAGAGCATTCAGAGATGAAGACCCCAACGGTAACAACCAATCCGACGAGATTCCTTTCGCTCTTTGGAATTGGGGCGCAAACTGGATTCTCTCGTTCTGGGGCTGTTACGTGGGTTCGGGTAACCTCGGCGTTGACCTTAACTACAACGTTTACTTCCCCTTAACCAGCTCTAACGCTAAGGCTGCTTGCCAATGGTGGTATGACTTCTTAAATGAAGACGGCCTTATGGACGGCAACATCGTAGGTAAAAACAGCTCGGGTAGCTGGACGGAGTTCACAAGCCACATCTCAAAGGGTAACGTAGGCTGCTTCCAGTGGTCTTACCTTACAAGCGATAGATTCCCCTCCGAGCTTCTTAAGGACTTTATAGCTATTCCTTATCCTACAGCAAACTTTAAGAACTCCAACCTCAAGCTCTCCGCTTCCTGCCAGCCTTACAACTCAGTACCCCAACGTGGTAAGATCATTATCACAAAGGCTTGCACAAACGTTCCTGCACTTCTCCGTTACTTTGACTACCTCTACACCGATGACGGTATTATGGTAGGTAACTACGGCGATCCTGCACAAGGACTTTACAAGAAGCTTTCTAACGGTAACTATAAGCTTACCGAAAAGGGTATGGCTGTAAATGCCGCCCTTAAACAAGCTCCCGGCTGGACAATGGCTCTTCCTGAAACAACCGCTATGATCGACATTAAGGTTGAAGAAACCACTACTGCCGAATCTAAGGTTTACAGCGATTACTCTAAGGCTGCAAAGGCTATGTACAAGAAGGCTAATGAGAAATATCCTACCATTAGACTTTCGGGCCTTATGCTCACCTCAAGCGAAATCACCAAGCTTAGAAAGTTCAATGAAGAATTTGCTTCGACCGGTACTGCAGGTCTTATGAGCTACTACGTGCAGTCTAAGAACAATGCTCTTCAAAATTGGGTAACTGACGTTCAAGCTCTTGAAGCTAAGGGCATTAACGATTACGTTAAGCTTTACCAAAGCATTGTTAATAGAAACAAGCAATATCTTGTAGCATTAGCGTAGTTCTAAAGCATAGATAATAGCCTAAATTACGGCGCTCTCCATCTCGGAGAGCGCTGTTTTTTTTACTCTCTAAAATAAATGGTTATTTTCGTCAAATATTACAAAAATATACTTTACATTTTGTTCATTTGGTGCTATACTGTATATTGTGTCAAACTCTGCTTTTTCGCGGGATTGCAATGTGCACTTTGCACAAATTTCGCACCCAAAACTTGTTCAAAAAGCCTAATATAAGGCGGCTTTGGACGGTTTTGGACGTGAAAAAACATTTCCCGAATTTGTGGCAGCGTTTTAATAATCTTGCATTTTTAAAAATATTTTTAAAAAATGCAAAAATAGCCGCGTAGTCCTGCTTTTTTTAGAGAGGCTGCACAGTCCGTCCAGATGGTCAAAGTGTTTAAATTTTTTGCACTGTGTAGGCTGCATAGAAAAAGAAACCGTAGCAGTGGTTCGAGAGGGCAAACTGCGGCAAACAAATTTCCCAACCTTGTGGGATTTAAGGGCGTTTTAAAAGCTCCCTGCAAAACGGCACCTTGTGCCAACCCGTTTTCCTTGAGGCCGGGACCCGAGCCGCGCACTCCCAGAGGGGATGCTGAAGAGAAACGGTATTGTCGGACTGTCGGCAATTTGCGTTTTACGGTCCTAACAAACGCAAGCAACATACTATCACCGATAAGCACAAGCTTATCAATGGTGGAATGGGGATTATTATGAATCAAAGAAAGAGAACATCGGTAGTAACAAAAGCATTTGCCATAGTGTTGTCACTTACGCTTTTGCTCTCTTCCGGCACAAGCGTATTTGCCGGAAAAACCCTTGCCGAAGACATCAACTTTCAGGAGCAGGTAAAGCTCGATGACGTACTTTATAACAATAATTACTTCACCGACTACCTTAGCAAAACCGAGGGCGAGTTTGAAGACGTTGCCCAAGGCACCAAAATAGAAATTGATGTTAACGGATATTCGGCTTTCGAGGGCGCAGAGCCCGAAACCAAATCTCTTGAAGGAAAGGACAACGTGCTCTATATCAGCAATGATAACGAGAGCGTGTCTTGGGAGATTGAGGTAGAAACCGCCGGATACTATCAGTTTAACACGCTTTACCTTCCCGTAGACGGAAACGGTCTTGCTGTTACAAGGGGAATACTTATTGACGGAGAATATCTCTACGACGAGCTTGTAAACATTAAGCTTGTTCGTCACTGGGTAGACTCCGAAAAACCCAGAGTAAACAACTTGGGTGACGAGGTTCGTCCTTCCCAAAAGGAAAATCAGGAATGGACACAAACCGATCTTTACGATGCTCAGGGCGAGTACGTACAACCCCTTAAGGTTGGACTTACTGCAGGAAAACATACCATCACTCTGGTTTACGTTGACCAGCCTTTAGCACTCGCATCATTTACTCTTGTAGCTCCTAACGACATTCCTACTTATGCCGAGCTTTCGGAAACCTATAAGGCTAACGGCTACAAATCTTCAAGCAAGAAGATTCGTATTGAGGCTGAGGATAAGGATTACGTTCTTTACAAGAGCGACTCGGGTATCACAATCGCAAACTCCAGTGACGCCACAGTTACACCTGCCGGCGTAACAAGCAAAAAGTACAACGGTATGGGCGCAAGTAGCTGGGGTTCCGGTAACCAAGAAATTTCTTGGAAAATAACCGTTGAAGAAACCGGTCTTTATAAGATCGCCACAAGAGTATATCAGGCTTACGGTAACGGTCTTTCTTCAACCCGTCAAATTAAAATTGACGGCGCAGTACCCTTCGAAGAATTTAATAACTACGTTTTCACCTATGATGATGAATGGAGAACCCAAACCTTATCGGATAAGGACGGCAATCCCTACGAGATATATCTCACTGAAGGTGAACACACCATTTCAATGCGTGTTGTAATGGGACAAATGACCGAGGTTATTCACCTTGTAACCGATATAACCTCTAAGCTCTCAAACGCTATCCGTAACATCACAATGATTACGGGTCAAACTCCTGACTTAAACTATGACTATCGTCTTGAGCGTCAAATCCCCTCACTTATGGGCGATTTACAAGCCATCGCTGACGAGCTTGAAGAGAGTAACGAGTTGATAGCTAAGTTTGCTGTTAAGAAAACTCCTATTCAAAACAACTTTGAAATGAACATTGAGCTTATCGAAAAGCTTATTAAGAAGCCTACAAAGATTCCTGCAAATCTTGCAGAGCTTAGTTCTTCGCTTACCAATATCGGTACCTGGCTCAATGATATTAAAAAGCAAAGCTTATCAATCGACTACATCAGCTTTGTTCCCGTAGATGCTGAGGTTGAGAACGAGAAGAAGACCTTCTGGGATACTCTCTATGCACTCTTTGCAAACTTCATCCTCTCCTATCAAAAGGACTACAACGCAATCGGCTTTGTAGGCGAGGGATACGAGGATTTTGAAACCATCGAGGTTTGGGTAAGCCGCGGTAAAGAATGGTGCGAAATCCTTAAGGATATGATCGATAGTGACTTTGCTCCTAATCATAAGATCAACGTAAACATCAATATCCTTCCCGCAAATACCCTTACCGGCGGTAGCAGCCCGCTGCTCCTTGCAATTAACGCAGGAACCGAGCCTGACGTCGTTATCGGTATTACGTCGGATATTCCTATCGAGTATTCGATTCGTGGAGCTATGTACGACCTCACAAAGTTCCCTGACTTTGAGGACGTTAAAAAGCGTTTCCTTGCTGAAACCTTTACACCGCTTACATACGAGGGCGGCACATACGCTATCCCCGAAACTATCAGCTTTACAACTATGTTCTACCGTACTGATATCTTTAAGCAGTTAGACCTTAAAGTGCCTGATACATGGGACGACGTTCGCGATGAGCTTCTCCCGCAGCTTTATCAGTACAATATGGAATTCTATATGCCCAACAGCCCGCAAATGATGATTTTCCAAAACAACGGCGCTATCTACAGTGAAACGGGATATTCAAGTATGCTTGATTCTCCCAACACTATGAAGGGCATGGAAGCTTTAATTGAACTCTACACCGAATACGGATGCCCTGTAAGTGCAAACTTCTTAAACCGCTTCCGTTCAGGTGAGATGCCTATCGGTATTAGCAGTATGGACTTTTACCTGCAGCTTATTTACGCAGCACCCGAGCTTACGGGTAAGTGGGAAATGGTTCAAATCCCCGGAACAGTTCAGGAAGATGGCAGCATCAATAGAACAACCGGCGGCGCTCTTGCAACCTGTATGTCAATTCTCAGCACCACAGAACATCCCGAAGCTTGTTGGGAGTTTATAAAATGGTACACAAGTACCGAAACTCAAGCAGCATACGGAAGACAAGTCGAGTCAATTCTCGGTATTCAGTCCCGTTGGGCAACCTCTAACCTCGAAGCATTTGAACAGCTTCCTTGGAGTAGGGATGAGATGGAGGTTATCAAGTCGGCTTGGAGTTGGGTTAAGGGTGTTCCCGCTGTACTCGGCGGATACTACACCAACCGTAACCTTACAAACGCATATAACCGCTGCGTAATCAACGGTCAAAGCGTTCGTGAGTCGATGGAAGAGGCAGCTGAGGAGGTTAACACCGAGCTTAGAAGAAAACAGGAAATGTACGGTGTCAACCCCGAAGGATTAAAGTAAAATCGAGTAGGTTATATGGAGGTAAATATGGCTACACAAGCAATAGCAGCAAAAGCTTCCACAAAACGCGCAAAGAAGATAAAAAGGAGCAATCACGGCGTAAGCTCAACCAGCGCCGTCGTGACTGCAATCCTGTTCTTCCTTCCGTTTTTGGTATTGTTTTGTGCTTTTACAATCGGTCCGGTTGTTCAGTCAATGTGGTTCAGCCTTACAAACTACGACTTGATTCAACGACAGGACTTTATCGGTCTGCAAAACTATAAAACTTTGTTCCTTGACGATGAGCTTTTCATGACCGCATTTAGAAACACCATGTATTTCGCGCTTATTTCAGGCCCCGTAGGCTACATAATGTCTTTCGTTATGGCGTGGGTTCTTAATGACTTAAAGGGAAGAAACGTCTACGCACTCGCCTTCTATGCACCTTCTATTACAAGTGGTACAGCGATGGCGGTTGTATGGGGCTACTTCTTCTCACCTGACCGTTACGGTCTTATCAATAACGTTCTTATAAATCTTGGTGTTATCAGCAGTCCTATTCTTTGGACTAGTGACTCATCAACCATCCTTCCTTGTTGTATCATAATTCAAATTTGGATGAGTATGGGTACGGGCTTCCTTGTATTTATGGCAGGACTGCAAAACCAGGATAGAGAGCTTATTGAGGCAGGCTCACTCGACGGTATCAAGAGCCGTTTCCAAGAGCTTTACTACATAACTCTCCCGCAAATGAAGCCTCAGCTTCTTTTCGGTGCCGTAAACACTATTTCAAGTTCATTTGGCGTATTCAGTGTCATCAGTGCTTTTGCCGGACACCCCACACCTAACTATGCAGGTCATACCTTGGTGGCTCACCTTTACGACTATGCTTTCACAAAATTTGAGATGGGTTACGCTTCTGCGATAGCGGTTGTCCTGTTCGTCATCACATTCGCGGTTGGTAAACTGTGTATGTGGATGTTGACCGAAAAGGACTAACTCCCAAGAAAATCTCAAAATTTTAAAAAGAAAGGAAAGTATCGGATATGGCAATGGTAAGAAAAGGTCTGCATTTAAGGTTTGGTAAAAAACAAGTGCAGATATCGGCAAGCCGAGTATTACTGTATTTATTCGTTACAGCACTCGTTTGCTTTACGGCAATGCCACTTATATACGTTATAGTAACAGCATTTAAACCAATCGACGAGCTTTTAAAGTTCCCACCTCAGTTTTTTGTAAGAAATCCGACCAGTCAGAACTTTAAAGACCTCGTTTTAGCGGTAGGAAGCGCCAGCGTGCCCTTCTTGAGAAACATCGCAAACAGCCTTTTGGTTACTGTGCTTACTGTATTCTTTGCAGTAATCGTTTCTTCAATGGGTGCTTACTCAATGGCAAAAATGGACCTACCCTTTAAGGGCTTTATATTCTCGGTAATCCTCGCAGCCCTTATGTTCCCGGCGGAAGTTACAACCATCCCTAACTATCTTATTGTTAAGAGCTTAGGCTTACTTGACACCTATTGGGCTCTTATCTTACCTAAGCTTGGCGGTGCGTTTAACTTCTTCCTTATGAAACAGTTCTGCGAGCAAATTCCTACTCCGCTTCTTGAAGCTGCAAGAATCGACGGAGCAAACGAACTTAGAATATTCACAAGAATCGTATTCCCGTTCCTCGCACCCGCATGGGCAACACTCGTTGTATTTTGCTTCGTGTCGGTATGGAACGACTCAACCGGTCCTCTCATCTACATCACTGATGAGGCAATGAGAACTCTCCCGATCGCAATTCAGTCAATCGGTGGCGCACTTGCACGTTCAGGTGCAATGGCAGCCGGAACTCTCATTATGACAGCGCCTACAATCATACTTTACACGCTCATGCAGCGTAAAGTAATTGAAACCATGGCCCACACCGGAATCAAATAAGATAGGAGAAGGACAGATGAAAAAGTTTTTACGCTGTGCTGTTGTAACAGTAATGGCTGCGGTACTTCTGGTATCTCAGGCTTCTGCCTTTAACTATTGGGATAACGGATACATTCTCGCAGCAGACGGTAAAACAAGAATGGCGATGCCTAAGCCTTATACCTGTGAACAGGTAGTATATGAGCTTGAGGGTTCAACCAAAAACTCCTTTAGCAATCCAAGGGACTTGTTCCTTGCACCCAGCGGTGAGTACTACGTAGCTGATACAGGTAATAAGCGTATCGTTAGATTAAGTAATGATTTTAAATTTATCGCTGAATACGACGGTGACGGCATATTCAACTCCCCCGAGGGAATTTTCGTAACCGAAGGCGGCGATATGTACGTAGCTGACTCCAGTGACTCGCGAATTGTTCACCTCGACCCCGAGGGCGTTTACGTTGAAGAATTCATTATGCCTGAGTCGGAGCTGCTTTACAACGTAACAACCTTTGCTCCCTCAAAGGTTGCAATTAACCCCGTAAACAACTATCTCTACGTTGTTCAGGGTAAACAGTTTATGACCATTGACGCCGTAAACAACTTTAAGGGATACGTCGGTGCAAATAGAGTTGCATTTAACCTCATTAACTACATAGTTATGACCTTTGCAACCGATGAGCAAAAAGACCAAATGACAGCTGTAGAGCCTGCTGCATATTACAATTTCTGCGTAGCAAACGGCGGAAAGATTTATGCAACAGGTGCGGAAAAGAAAAAGAGAATCAGTGTTATCAACACCGTTGGTGAGAACATCTTCCCCGAAGAAGAATACGGTGAAACCATCTACGACGATAACGGATATAAGAGAACTCCCGTATTTGTTGATATTTGCGTTGATGAAAATGAGATCATCTCGGTAATTGAGCAAAACACCTGCTGTATTTACCAGTATGACTATGATGGAAACCTGCTTTGTATCTTCGGCGGACAGGGTAGTACTGACGGTTACTTCAGTATGCCTTCGTCAATCGTATACGGCGGTAACGGAAAGCTCGTTACTCTTGACTCCGCTCTCGCAAGAATTCAGGTCTTTGAACCCACCGAGTTTATTAAAAACGTTCAAAGCGCCGTTGTTGATTACTCTAACGGTAGATACGACGAGTCGTATGAAAAGTGGGAAAAGATTAAGGAAAGCAACGCAAGCTATAGCCTCGCTCGTGAGTTTATAGGAAAGATCAACTTCAAGAGAGGCAACTATGAAGAAAGTCTTGACGACTTTATTCAAAGTGAGGACCGCGAAAATTACGGTAAAGCTTTTGAGAAAATCCGTTACGGATTTATGCAAGAAAACTTCTACGTAATAGTCGCTGTAGCAATTGTTGCAATTGTAGTCATTATTCTTCTTATGAAACGCTTAGGCTCATACGTTAAGAAGATTAAGAAAGAATTCTGGGATAAATTGGAGGGATAGAATATGAAATGGCTTAAATACTTCGTTTTGGTTTTGTTTCATCCTATCGACACCTTTTATCTCATCAAAAAAGATAGAAAACAAATATCAAAATTAGCACTTCTTTCAATACTCGCAATCGCTGTAGCAATTAAGATCCTGTACGTTTACACAGTAAACTTTACAGTATCGCTTACAACAGCGGCTGACGCAAACGCAATCATCGAAATAGGCGTAATTCTTGTGCCTATACTGCTTTGGGCGGTAGCAAGCTATGCGCTTATGACGGTATGCGGCGGTGAGTCAACCATTATGGAAACGGTTGCAATTTCGGTATATAGCCTTGCACCGTACATTGTTATTACACCTATAACAATCTTGATCTCACACATGCTTTCAAGAAGTGAGTATGCATTCTTTATCGGAATTCAAGCCCTTGTAATTGCTTGGATGGTAGTGCTTTTGTTCATTGGCTTTATGCAGTCAAACGGACTTAAGTTCTCACAGGCACTTTGGCTTGCATTTGTGTCCATCTTGGTAATGGTCCTTATAGTTGTAGTAGTACTTCTTGCCTTCGGACTCGGTGCACAAATCGTAAGATTTATTCAAGAGCTTGTAGCGGAATTCAAGTTCTTAGTAAGGTAGGGAGGAGAAGAATATGAATAAGAAAAAGAAAATTATTATTATTGCCTCAGCAATAGTGCTTGTTCTTGCCATTGTGGCCGTTATTCTCTTCTCTCCAAAGGTTAAAATTGACCGTAAGGTAATTGAGGACAACGCATTCAAGGGCTACGCTACGGCGGAGTACCTTGATGGAGAATTAACACTCGTTGAAAATGAGTATTCACTTATTGGTGAAGCAGGCGTATATCAGCTTTACTTCAATAAAACTGATTACACCTTAAAACTTAAAGACACCACTTCAGGATATGAGTGGCAAAGCTTTATCGACGATACTGAATATATTCATAACGCCGATAATGGTGTAGAGAAAAACACACCTATGAATCTCAAGAAGTTTAAAAAGCTTTTTGAGCTTGGTTACACCGATTTTGAGGCAATCAATAAAACCACAAGCCCGCTCGAATACAGCGGCGCGGAGATAAACCTTCTCAAAATCAAAAACGGTGTCGCAGTTGAAACCTATTTTGATATGGGTATCGGACTTACCATGGAGATTTGGGTAGACGAGGACGGTCTTAACGTTCGCGTTCCTATCGAAAAGATTAAGGAAGAGGGCGATTACGGTATAACAAGCCTTAGCGTTCTTCCCATGTTCGGCTCAATGAGCGATAATTGGGAAAACAGCTTCCTCTTGTATCCCGATTCAACCGGCGGCATCTATAACGTTAAGCCCATCAGCAAGAGACAAGGTCCTATCACTACCGACCTTTACTTCTCAAGAGACTTTAACCTTGATGACGTTAAAACAAACAACCAACAAGGTATTAAGAACGCTATTATGCCGTACTTCGGTATGGGCAAAAACCAAAACGGTTTCATCGGATATATAACCGAAGGTGAAATGAATAGCTGCGTAACCTTAAGACCCAGCGGTGCAGTTTATTACATCAACCGTATTGAACCGGTTATCAACTACCGTAAATCGTATAGATACCTCGATCCGTCAGGAAACGAGATTATCGAAACCGAGAAGAACATTTCGGCTGAAACCTTTGGCGTTCACTACTGCTTTACAAAGGCCGAGGAAGGCAAGAGCGTATCGTATGGCGACCTCGCTAATACACTTAGAAAGTATCTTGCTGACACAGGTAGACTTGTAAAGACTGAGTCGGCTAAGAACGAAGGCGTTAACGTAAACCTTCAAATGCTTATGAGCACCAAGTACGAGAGTATGATCGGTGAGTTCTTAAAGGTTATGACCAAGTGTGAGGATGTTGAAAACCTCGTAAACGGCCTTGACGATGCTTCTCAGGATAAGCTTAGAGTTATGCTCCTTGGCTGGCAAAGCACAGGCTATAACATATATCCCAGCTCGGGTAAAGCCGCATGGGGTATGGGCAGCATTGAGGACCTTTCCGAGTTCTTAACCGAAAAGGGAATTGATAGCTACCTCGTAGACGACTACGTTTCGGCAACAACCGAATCAAGCTACTTCTCTAAGGAAGCTGATGCAGTTTATAACGAGGCTAAAACCCCTGTTACAAATACTGACGGTGATCAATACGTTCGTAACCCCTATAAAGAGTATTTGAATCTTGTCAATGATACTATTCCTTATTACGAGAAAAACAGCGTTTGCGGTATAGGCTTTGATAAGATCGGCTGGTACGTATTCGATGACGCACAGGAAAACGTTGCTGTAAATAGATTTGATACAACAGCTATTTATACTGCAATGCTCAAATCAGCAAAGAACGCAGGCTTCAAAACTGCGGTTCAAAGAGGTAATGCTTACGCTCTCACAGCTACCGACTATCTCTACGATATTCCTAAGACAGGCTCGAACATCAACCTTATAGATGCGGTTATCCCCTTCTATCAGTTGGTGGTTCACGGATACATTCCTTATAGCCTTGACACTCCCGGAAATATGGCAATAGACTATCAGCGTGAAAAACTTAAGTGGATTGAGTACGGCGCTGAGCCCACCTTCCTTCTCACACAAAAGATGAGTGAGGAATTTAAGGATTCCAAGGTGGAAAACGCATTCTCTACCGAGATTGAAACCTGGGCTGACGATATCGCTGCCATCATCACTGAGTTTAACGGTAAGCTCGCCTTTACAGGTAACAATGAGATGACCGAGCATACGGCCGTAATGACCAACGTTTATCGCATTGGTTACTCTAACGGATATAAGATTTATATCAACTATAGACAGGCAGAGGTTAGTGTAGATTCGTACACAGTCGGTGCGGAAAACTACGTAGTAGTTGACGCAAACGGCAAGGTACTGTAGAAAGGAGGAATATAAATGGCTAACATTACTACTGCAAAACCTACAAGTAAAAAGTTTTGGAGCTTAAAGAGAAAAGAATCAATGAACGGCTATTTGTTCCTTCTTCCTTGGATTATCGGTACAGCACTCCTTTTCGTGTTCCCGATTTTCTACTCCTTAAGACTCAGCTTTTCAACCATCACAAACTATACCCAAAACACAATGGAGTGGACGGGTATAGAGCATTACGTAAGAGCACTTACAAGTGACGCAAAGTATCTTCTCTATTATTCGTCGAATATAAAAACCATGATGCAAACCGTTCCCTTTGTAAACGTATTCTCTTTGATTATCGCAATTATGCTTAACCGCAAATTTAAGGGTAGAACAGTATTCAGAGCAATATTCTTCCTGCCCGTTATCTTGGGCGCAGGCTTTGCTATGTCACAGCTTGTTGACCAAGGCGTAAACAAAGAGGCAATGCAAACCGTAAAAGACGTTCTTATTCCCCGTGAGGTTGCTATTTACATCGGCGCCGAGGCAACAAACGCAATTGCTACCTTCCTCGACCTTGTAAGTACAATTCTTTGGAAATCAGGCGTACCTATTATCATTTACCTTGCTGCATTGCAGGGCGTTGACTCTTCTCTTTATGAGGCCGCAAGAGTTGACGCAGCAGGCGAGTGGGAAAGCTTCTGGCTTATCACACTTCCTATGATTACCCCCAACATTTTGCTCAACCTCGTTTACACAGTTATTGATAGCTTTAGTGATTCACAAAACCACCTGCTTAAATACGTAAACGATGTAAGCTTCTCGAACCGTTACGAGTTTGAATATGCCGCCGCAATGGCTTGGCTGTTCTTCCTCTGGATTATGGTGCTTATCGCAATCATATTCCTTGTAATGCGTCCGTTTACAAACAAACTTAAAGGATAGGAGGGGATAAAATGGCAAAAGTAAAAACAAAAGTAAAAACAAAAGTAAAACTTCCGACAAAGACTGATTTGCTCAAATTTTACAAAAAGCTTCCGTTTACCTTCGGTGACCTTTTTGTATACATAATGCTCATACTTATGGCATTCGTATTCGTATATCCCTTTCTTCATATGGTTACGACGTCACTAAAGAGCTATACCGACCTTATCGACGTTACTGTTAAGTGGATTCCCAAGAGCTTAACCCTGCAAAGCTATGCTACTGCCATTGAGGTTATGCGTCTTGACAGTACACTTGTAAACTCAGTTCTTGTTACCGTGCTTGCAACCATCGGCCACGTATTTAGCTGTTCGTTTGTTGCATACGGCTTTGCAAGATACAACTTCTTCGGTAAGGGAGCGCTGTTCGTACTCGTTATTCTTTCAATGCTTGTACCTACACAAATCCTTATCATTCCTTTGTATATGACATACACCAAGATGACATTTACAATCGGTGCAACAACCTTTAAGGTGCTCGGTACATATTTGCCTATCGTTGTTCCTTGCTTCTTGGGATACGGTCTTAAAGGCGGACTCTTCATCTTCCTTTATAGACAGTACTTCCTCGGAATTCCTAAGGCGCTTGAAGAGGCTGCTACCATCGACGGTTGCGGACCCTTCAAAACCTTCTTCCGTATTGCATTCCCATCAGCAGGCGCAACTACCATAGTATGTATAGTGCTTTCGATGGTATGGCATTGGAACGACTACTATGAGCCCGGTATTTATCTTACCGACTGGGATTCGATGCTTCTTCCGCAAATCACTGCTTCACTCAAAGAGCTTGTAACAAGCATGCAAAATCAAATGATGGGTGAAGCCGCTGATATGGGAGGAATGGACCAAAATCTTGACACTCTCTTCCACGACGGCGTTGTTATGGCAGGTACTGTTATTTCAATCGCTCCGCCTCTTATTGCATACTTGTTCTTGCAAAAGAGATTTATCGAGGGTATTGAGCATAGCGGTCTTACAGGTATGTAATATACGTCTTGTAGCTTTATAAAAAGTAAAGCATAAAAACGGAAACGCTTCTTTACGAAGCGTTTCCGTTTTACTTTTTAGTTATATTGTGAAGTAAACTTCACAGTGATATTTTTATTTACAATAAAAGTGTTATTGAAACCCCGCGGTTTCAGTGTTATTTTATTCGCTTTAAACTGCCGAAGGCAATATCATTTGCCGTTAGGCAAATAACACTGCAAAGCAATACAACTCGCCGATAGGCGAATAAAACTGCGAGACTTCTCTAATAGAAGTCTCGCAAAGCGGTGCCTTTTTTGTCGCTTTAAATTATTGTAATGCTATTGCAAAACCCTATAAAAATGGTATAATATAAAGTGGATTATTTTGAGATAAGGGCGGTGAGGAAATGAAAATTGCGTTTTGTACACTTGGGTGTAAGGTTAATCAGTATGAGTCGCAGGCGTTGGCTGAGCTTTTTAGTAAAAAAGGTCACCAAATCGTGCATCAAGACGAAGATGCCGATGCTTTTATCATAAATTCCTGTACCGTAACGGCCAGCTCGGATGCTAAAAGCCGTAAAACCGTTAACAGTATACGCCGCCGTAATCCCGACGCGGTCGTTGCGCTTATGGGCTGTTTCCCACAAGCCTTTCCCGATAAGGCCAAAAGCGTAAAATCCGCCGATATAATTTTGGGCACTCGCGATAGAGCACAGGTGGTCGAGCTTGTTGAAAACTGCTTTGCACAAAAAAACAAGACCTTCTATGTAACCGAGCACCTCAAATGTGCCAAAATTGAAAAGCTTAGCATCTCCTCGTTTGCCGAGCGCACACGCGCCTTTGTTAAAATTCAAGACGGCTGTAATAGATTTTGCAGTTATTGTATAATACCGTACTCGAGAGGTAGAATTTGCTCCAAGCCTCTTGATGAGCTAAAAAAAGAGGTTGAGGCGCTGACACAAAACGGCTATACCGAAATCGTGCTTGTCGGAATTGACCTTTCCACCTACGGCAAGGAGTTTGGCAAAACTCTAACCGACGCCGTTGAAGCTGTGTCGCAGGTAGAAAAAGTGCGCCGCATTAGACTCGGTAGCTTAGAGCCCGAGGTGATAGAGGACAGCGATATTGAGAGGCTTTCTAAGATAGATGCCTTTTGTCCGCAGTTTCACCTCTCACTTCAAAGCGGCTGTGATGAAACCTTAAAACGAATGAACCGCCACTATAACAGTAGTGAGTATGAAAATATCGTAAATAAAATCCGCAAAACCTTTAAAAACGCTTCCATCACCACCGACGTTATGGTCGGCTTTGCAGGCGAAAGCGATGAGGAATTTTCCGCTTCGCTTGATTTTGTTAAAAAAATCGGCTTTTTAAAGGTTCACACCTTTCCGTATTCGGTGCGCGAGGGCACTCGTGCGGCTGATTTTCCAAATCAAGTCGATGCCGAAACCAAGAAAAAGCGCGCGGCGATTATGATAGAGCAAACCGAAAAAATACGCGCCGAAATTTTAACCCAAAAGCTCGGTCAAACCGTCGAGATTTTGGTTGAAGGAAAAATAAGAGGCGGATATTTTATGGGCTACACACCCGATTATATCCCCGTATATTTAAAAAAATATAACGGCACCGTCGGCGAGGTAATAGACGTAAAGCTTTCTTCGCTCTATCTTGACGGATGCGAGGGCACAGTAATATAAAGCCGCGAAAGGAAACACAAATGAACAAAACTGCTACAGTACTTAAAAGAACCTTACCCGCAAGACAAGGCAAGCTTGCTACGGGCGTTGAGGTAACCGTTAAGGGAGAAAAATACCGTTTTGATAACCTGCTGATCGGCAAATTCGGCGTTTTAAACGTGATTTGCCTTGATAAAAAAGGCGAGCTTTACGGAAACGAAAAGGACGAATTTTTCGCGCTTGTCAATAAAAAGCTTGAAAGAGAGCTTGTTCCCAATTTGATTAAAACTGCCGAAAAAAATGAAATGGCACTTCGCGAGATTTTTGCTAAAGAAAAGGTTTATAATATTAAAATTGAGAGCATTATAGTGCTTGAGGATAAAGCGTGTAAGGTGCTGTTTTCATCTCCCAAAATACCGCTTCTTAACCTCTCGTCACTCAAAAAACATCTTAAACAGGAAAGATTTGAAAACGATAATAACATAAATCCCGAGCTCGTTTTGAGCACAATTGAAGGATATAAAAACTAAAGGACGGCGTTTTTAGTGAAAAAAGCATTTGTAATATTGGCCTGCAAGCTTCTAACCCGTATCGGCAAGCTTATAGGCAAGGGAAGCAGCCTTCCCGGAAAAATTGCGCTTAAAATTTATCCTAATATTTTAAGCCATATCAAGCTTTGCGACTATGTTATAGCAGTAACCGGCAGTAACGGCAAAACCTCAACTGCCGAGCTTATAGCCCACGTTTTGACCGAATGTGGATACGTTGTTGCATACAATAAAGAGGGCTCAAATCAAATCGAGGGCGTTACAACGCTTGTGCTAAACGAATGTGACCTAAAGGGCAGGGTAAAGCCGCAGGTGCTTGTAATCGAAAGCGACGAGCGCTTTGCAAGATACACCTTCTCGCACTTTTCACCCACACACTACGTAATAACAAACCTGTACCGCGACCAGCTCTCTCGAAACGCTCACCCCGAGTTTGTTTTTGACGCCATAAAAGAGAGCATTAAGGACCAAAACACCACCTTGGTGCTAAATGCCGACGATCCGCTGGTTTCACTGTTTGCTAAAGATCACCCCAAAACCGTTTGGTTTGGCGTTGAAAAAAATAGCCGCTCTACAAGTGAAAACAATAGCGCTTATAACGACGGCGTCTATTGCCCTAACTGTAAAGAAAAAATGGAGTATGACTACTACCACTACGCGCATATCGGCTCGTATCACTGCACCGCCTGCTCGCATAAAAGGCAAGCGCCCGACTTTAAGGTCGACTCGCTCGACTTAAAAGAGGGAATAGCCACAATAAACGGCGAGAGCAAAATTTCGCTTTACCTTAAAAGTATTTACAACGTTTACAATAGCCTTGCCGCCTTTTCGGTTGCGGCTCTTGTAGGCGCGGACAGTGAAAAAATCGCCGCCTCGATAAGCAACTATATCCTTAAAAACGGTAGACTCACCTGCTTTAAGATAGGCGAAAGAAACGGCGTACTGCTCACCTCAAAGCACGAAAATTCGGTTGGATATAATCAGTCTATTGAGCTTGCACGAAGTGCAAAAAACGGCGCAACGGTGGTTATAATCGTTGACGCCATCAGTAGAAAATATTTCACGGGCGAAATTTCTTGGCTGTGGGATATTGACTTTGAAAAGCTAAACACCCCTGCAGTTAAAGAGGTCGTTTTGGCAGGTAGATACGCCTATGACCTCGCTAATCGTTTTGAGTACACCGACATTTCAAAGGAAAAAATCAGTATTCATACTGACGTTACTACGCTTGCCGAAAGCCTAAAGCAAGGCGAGGGCGACGTTTTGGTAATCACCTGCTTCTCGGATAGGGAAAAACTTCTTGAAACGGTTGAAACTGTCCCTGCCGAGCAGGCAACGCTTCCCTTTTAAAACACGAAAAGAGGATAGAAATGAAAATAAAAATTCTTTGGCTTTATGAGAGCCTAATGAACCTTTACGGCAATAGCGGCAATATCCGCTGTCTTGAAAGACACCTTGCGGATAACGGGGTAGAGGTAGAAATTACAAAGCTTGAAATCGGCGATAGCTTTGACTGCGCCGACGTGGATTTCATCTATATGGGCGGCGGCACCGAAAGAAGCCGAGATAGAGCACTTTCGGATATGAAACGCTACTCGGACAAGCTTTCACAGTATATAAAAAAAGGCGGTCTTTGCCTTTTTTGCGGCAATAGCCTTGAGCTTCTCGGTAGAAAAATTACCGATATAAACCAAAACGCTACCGACGCGCTCTCAATTTGCGCCTTTGAAAGCTTTGAGCAAAAGAGAAGAATAGTTGTGGACACCGTTTGCAGCTGCAAGCTTTTTGATGAAAAAATAATCGGCTTTATGAACAAGCAAACCGTTACAAGCATTGTGCCAAACCCCTTGTTTAGAACCCTTTCGGGCGTTGGCAACAGCCCCGATAGAAACGACGAGGGCATAATGGAAGGCGGCCTCTTTGCCTCACAGCTTGCAGGCCCACTGCTTGTTAGAAATCCACATTTTAGAGAGTATATAGAAAACGCACTTTACACAAAAAAGAACCTTGGCCTTAAAGCTAAAACCTATGAATATGAGCAAAAGGCTTATGAGGAAAGCCTTAAGGGCCTTACAAAATAGAGGAGAGTAAAATGCATAGATTAGATGATATTGAGTACAAGAAAAGCGTCCTTGAAAAAATAGAATGCTTTGTGCTTGATATGGACGGCACAATATACCTCGGCGGCTCGCTTTTTCCGTTTACTAAGGACTTTTTAGAAACGGTAAAAAAAGCAG
>CAZDLQ010000003.1:0-19541 GCA_964506315.1 uncultured Oscillospiraceae bacterium | reverse complement strand
CTTGTCTTCCTCTTTAAGAGAGATCGAAACCTTGCCGGTGTTAAAATCAAGCTCGTAGCTTTCGACCTTGTCTTCCTTAAAAAGAGAAACAATTTGCTTGTCGGTGATTTTTTGTGTTTGACGCGGCAGCATACTAAAGGTTCCCCACAAAAGAGCACCAACGACTGCCACCGTCAGTACGATGTTTATAACGCTGCGTTTCTTCATCAGCGAATACCTCCAATGGATTATTTAGAATAGACTTCGGGTTTTAAGACTCCCACAAACGGAAGGTTGCGGTACTCTTCGTCATAATCGAGCCCGTAGCCTACAACAAATTCGTCCGGAATATCAAAACAGAAGTAATCGGCTGTAATGTCGGCCTGCCTTCTTGCAGGCTTGTCAAGTAAGGTTGCAATTTTAATGCTTGCCGCGCCCCTTGAATTTAGGAGCTGTGTGATATATGAAAGGGTCATGCCGCTGTCAAGAATATCCTCAACAATAAGCACGTCATAGCCTGAAAGGTCAATGTCTAAATCCTTTATAATCTTTACTACACCTGTAGTTTTTGTGCCCGAGCCATAGCTCGAAACAGCCATAAAATCTATCTTACAGGGAATGGTAATGGCGCGCATAAGGTCAGCCATAAAGACAACCGAGCCCTTCAGTACGCTCACAAGAAGCAAATTTTTGCCCTTGTAATCGCGGCTGATTTCGGCACCGAGCGCCTCAACCTTTTCTTTCAATTCACTTTCGGTCACAAGTACTTTTAAAATGTCATTTTTCATAAGGGTATCTCCGTTTTCATTTTGTTTTGTCAAATACTTCTATAAAAAGGATGTGTTTTGTGTCGCGGTTTACGGCGGCGGCACGGTCTATGCCAACACCCTCGCCCCAAAACACGTGTGAACCAAAAGCTACAACAGGTATTATATTCCTTTTTTCGACAGGTATTTTTGACTCATTAAAAAGTTTTTTTAAATTTTTTGTAACGTTTCTCGGGAAAAGCGACATAAAATCACCCTCGCGCCTAAAACGAATAACAAAATCGGGGTTTGCAATATCGTAATTGAAACAGTTTTTAAGTAGCTCGGGGAAGTTCTTTTTCAAATTTTCAAAATCCTCGCGCCGTATTTTAGAAAGCCTGATTTCACGTCCGCCCTCAAGCTCGTATATGCCCTCTTTAAACGGGAGCGAGAAATCGGTAGCCTTTTGCGGCGGATACTGCATTTCAAACCTGAGTATTCCGTCACCGCGACATAAAATATAGCCGTTTTTGCAAACCGAAATCTTAAAGGTTTCATTTTCCAAAACCTCAAAAATCTCGTCGCAACGCTTTTTAGAAAATTCTATATTATTGTTTCTAAAAAACTCGGCAATTATACCGCTTGAAACGGCAGGATGAAGCTCCAAAAGCACGCTTTTGTCTATTCCGCCGCCCACAAGCGCCCTGCGCGACTCTTTTCTTATGCACTCGCCTAAGAAATCGGCCTGCTGCCTTGCAAGCGCGGTCAAATTTAAAACGGCTGAGTCTAAAGACGGATTTAACTTTTTGAGCCTCGGCATAATTTCTTTTCGTATAAAATTGCGGTTGTACGCGCTGTCAGCGTTTGTGCTGTCTATCATATAGGTTTGGCGTTTGTCTAAAAGATAAGCTTCAATTTCCTCGCGCGTGCACTCGATAAGCGGCCTAATTACGTTGTCACGCTTTGGCACAATCGACGAGATTGCGGCAGGGGAACAGCCGCGCGCGATGTTGAAAATTAAGGTTTCGCCACAGTCGGAGAGGGTGTGCGCCGTTGCAATTTTAACGTTAATACCAATGTTTTTGGCGGTTTCTTTTAAAAAGTCGTACCTAACCTGCCTGCCACATTCCTCAAACCCGATTTTTTGCTCCTTTGCCTTGGCGGCAACGTCGCACCTAAGTAAATAAAAGGGGAGAGAATGTTTTTGGCAAAATGACCGCACAAAATTTTCGTCCCTGTCCGCCTCATCGCCACGCAGTAGATGGTTTATGTGGCAAACCGAGATGTTTAGCCTGTACTTTTCTCTTAAATCAAGAAGCAGGCATATAAGTGCCATAGAATCGGCTCCGCCCGACACAGCGGCAATAACGCTGTCACCGCGAGAGAGCATATTATAACGGCGAATGGTTTTAATGGCTTTATTGTTCATTTTGTAAATACCCTACGCTTGAAAAGCGAGTATACTGTCCGTCCCAGTGTAGCTGCACGGTTTTGGTGTCACCGTGTCGGTTTTTGGCAATCTTGCAGTTTACAAGACCGCTTGTGCTCTTTTGCATGGGAGCCTGCTCCTCTTCCTTGGACTTTTCGTTGTCCCTGTAGAGCATCAAAACAATATCGGCATCCTGCTCGATAGAGCCCGACTCACGAAGGTCGGAAAGATTAGGCTCAGGACTCTTTTCGGAAGCACGGCTAAGCTGTGAAAGCACGATAACGGGAACGTTTAAATCCCTTGCAAGAATTTTCAAATCTCTCGTAATTGCCGAAACCTCTTGCACACGGTTGTCCGAGTGCTTTGCTGAGGTCATAAGCTGTAAGTAGTCGACAACAACAAGACCTAAGTTGTTAACACGCCTAAGCTTTGCGCGCATATCGGCAATGTTGATGCTTGAGGTATCGTCAATGTAAATTGCCGATGAGGATAAAACGCCCGACGCCTCGGCAACGTCGGCCCACTGTGAATCCTCAAGCTGACCTGTTCTAAGCTGATTGTTGGGCACCTTAGCAAGTGAAGAAAGCATACGAAGCACAAGCTGCTCCTTACTCATCTCCAGACTGAAGATGGCAACGCTCTTGCCCGAACGCTCACCGACAAAGGATGCGATATTAAGTGCAAGTGAGGTTTTACCAACCGCAGGACGCGCCGCTAAGATTATAAGGTCAGACTTGTTAAGTCCGTTGGTGGTGCGGTCAAAGTCTGAAAAGCCCCAAGAAAGACCTAAAAGGCCATCCTTACTCTCTTTTGCAACGGTTTGCAGGTTGTCGTAGGTTTTAACAATAACGTCGGAAATATGTACAAGACCCGTAGAATCACGGCCTTGCCTTATTTCGTAAATTTGCTGCTCGGCGTGATCAAGAAGCCGTTTGGCTTCCATACCCTCGCTCGCCTTACTGCGAATGTCCGAGGAAACGCTGATAAGCCTTCTTAAATAGTACTTTTCGCGCACAATTTTAGCGTACTCGTCAACGTTTTTCGAGGTCGGAACAATTTGAACGAGCTGAGTAAGATAAAGCTTTGCCTGCTCGTCGCTTTCAAAAACCTTTTCGCTTCTAACCCTATCCAAAATGGTGATGAAATCCATAGTTTCACCGCTCGAGAACATCGAGAGAAAAATACCGAACATTTTTTTGTGCTGCTCCTTGTGAAAGCAATCGGCGTTGAGATATTCCAAAACCGTTGAAATACAACTCGAATCAATAAGTAATGCACCGAGAACCGACTGCTCCGCCTCTAAATCAAAGGGAAGCTGTTCAAAAGTATCACTGTATGACTGCATTTTTTCGTCCTCCGAATTTTTATGTGATAAACAATTATTTTACAATTGTTTGTGTAAGATTCAGAACCTTTTTAGTCTGTGCGGAAGCCAAAATTCCCGCCTTGTCGCAAATAATAACACTGCCGTCTTTTACACAGTAGCCCGCAGGAATAACGGTTACGCCGCCGTGAACTTTAACCTTTCTTAAAAGCTCCGCCTGCACGGCTGAAAATTCGTCAGCGGCAAACAGGCAAAGCGCGTAAACCTTTTGCGCGGATTTAGCATTTTTGTAAAAAGCTACGCTTTTTGCATAATCGGCAAGCTCTTCTAAAAGCTTTGCATTTGCCTTTTGTCCGCTTGACAAAAAAGCATAAAGACGCAAATTCTCCTCTTCCAAAGCCTTTGGCGCCGATAGCATTTTAAAGCCTAAATGACGTATAGCAATGTATTCCGCCTTTTGAAAATGTCTTTCAACACGGGCAAAAAATGATTGTGCATTCATTTAAAAACGCTCCTTATTCAGTTACGGTAACCTTGAGCTGTGCGCTGATGCCCGAATAAAGCTTAACAGGAACGGTAAACGTACCAAAAGCCTTTATATCGGAATCAAGAACAATCTTCTTTTTGTCAATATCAATGGAAAGCTTATTTTTAATCTCAGCCGAAATTTCCTTTGAGGTAACCGAGCCGAAAAGTCTTCCGCCTGCGCCCGCCTTTGCCTTTATAACAATCTCGGTAGCGTCAAGAAGCTTTTTGTTCTTCTCGGCGGCATCCTTTAAAACCTGCTCGTGATGCTCCTTTGAAGCCTGAGCGTTGTTGTATTCGTTCATTGCCTGAGCGTTAGCCTCGGCTGCAAGTCCCTTGGGGAAAAGAAAATTTCTTGCGTATCCATCGGAAACGTTTATAATTTCACCTTTTTTGCCGCTTCCTTTAACGTTTGCTTTTAAAATAACCTTCATAACTTTAACCTCCGGTATATATCTATTTTTGAATATTGTTTTCTTCTAAATAACTGTCAATTGCCGCGATAAGCTCGCTTTTAACCGCCTCGCAATTTTCGGCGGCAATTTGTGCGCCTGCCATTGTAAGATGTCCGCCGCCACCCAGCTTTTCCATAATAAGCTGAACGTTTATCGCACCAAATGAACGTGCCGAAACCGACACAACGCCGTCACGCAGGTACATAACAAACGACGCCGAAACGTCCTTTATGTGAAGTAACTCGTCGGCCGTTTGCGGAACGGCAAGCAGCAGCTCACTTGAAAACTCGTTTTGCATCGAAATTGCACAGCCCTTGTAAATTTCACACGAGCCTATAAGCCTTGCGCGCTGATGATAGGTTTCAACGGTGTTGGCAAACCAAGAATTTACCGAAACCAAATCGGCGCCTATTCGGCGCAAATACGCCGCCGCCTCAAATGTGCGCACGCCCGATTTAATAATGAAATTCTTGGTATCGAGCATAATTCCCGATAAAAGCGCCTCGGCCTCAAGCGAGGAAATGCGTAAATCGTCGCTGAAATACTGAAGTAGCTCAGTAACCATCTCACAGGTCGATGAAGCGCTCGGCTCGTGATAGAAAATCACTGCGCCGGTAATATGATTTACCATTTTCCTGTGATGGTCGATAACAACAAGATTTTTGCAGGCTGACAGTAGTTCGGGACACTGCACAAGCTCGGGGTTGTGCGTGTCGGCCACAATCAGTAGGGTGTTCTTGGTAACAAGACTAAGTGCCTTTTCGGGCGAAATGAGAACGTCGTTGTAATCGCTCTCGCAAAGCCGCTTAACCAAATTCTTCGAAAGATTAGCCTCTCGGTCTATTACGATATAGGACGGCTTGCCTAAAAAAAGCGCCGCCTTGCAAATACCAACCGAAGCGCCAAGACAGTCGAAATCCGCCATCTTGTGTCCCATAATAAGAACCTGGTCGGCCTCGGAAATCATCTCGGACAGTGCCGAGGCTATCATACGTGAACGCACCTTGGCGCGCTTTTCAACGCCGTTTGTGCGTCCGCCGAAAAACTCAAAGCCGTGCTCGCTCTTAACTGCAACCTGGTCGCCGCCGCGTCCAAGCGCCATATCAAGCGCCTGCCGCGCCATTTGGTCGGCCTCTACAAGATTGTTTCCGCCGTTTCCAATGCCGATGGAGAGGGTGGGCACAACGCGCCCCTGCTCGTCGGACTGATTTATTTTCTCTAAAATTTTAAACTTTGTGTCTATTAAAAGGGATAAATGCTCGTTGTCTACAACGCAGGCAAAACGGTCTTTTTCAATTTTTCTAAAAAAGCCCCTGGACTGCGAAATAAAAATACTCTCAAGCACCGTTTCGATGTTTCCGATTATGCGGCTCTTTTCGCTTCCGCTAAGACTGCTTGTAATATCGTCGTAGTTGTCGATAAGAATTTGCACAACCGCAGGACGCTTTTTAAAGAAAAGGTCACAGTTGTTCTTAATTTCGGTATCCTCTAAAAAGTAGTAGAGGCTGTATTTTTCCTTTGCGCTCGGAAGCTCGGAGCAAATGGCCGAATAACGCTTTGAGCCTTTTGAAATATCGTTATCGCGAATGTCAAAGCACTCGTCAAAGCGCTCGCCGAGCGCGTTCTCTCCGTCAAGCACGTCGAACGAAAAAGGACTGTTGTACCAAACCATCTCGCCGCTCTCGTCAACTACACAAACAGGGAAGGGGAGAGTGGAAAGAGCGTCAAAGCTTTTGGGAGAAAGGTGTCCTTCAAGCCTTGCAAAAAACGAATAAGCATCTCTTTTTGCAAACCTAAAGAAAACCATAAATACTCCGAATATTAGAACAGTAATCGCAAGCTCGATAAAGGATGCGGTTACATTATAGAAAGCGGTTATAACCGAAAAACAAAAGGCAATAACAAATAAAGCGATGGTAATACCGCTAAAAAGATTTTTGCCGTTTTTCATAACGTAACCCCCTAAATGTCAGTTTAAGCGTTAATAATAATTGGTAAAATCATAGGATGACGGCGCGTTTTTTGGAAGATGTAGGACGAAAGCGCGTCGCGTACCGAGGCCTTTATGCTCGGCCAGTCAACACCGTGCGGGCCAATGTTCTTTTCAATGGCAATCTTAGCAACCTCGCGTGCGCCGTCCATAAGCTCCTCGGACTCTCGCACGTAAACAAATCCGCGCGAGATAATGTCGGGCCCCGAAATCAGCCTGCCGCTTACCGTATCAATGGCGGCGGCAATTATAATAAGTCCGTCCTCGGCTAAATGCTTGCGGTCACGCAGTACAATACTGCCAACGTCACCAACACCAAGTCCGTCAACAAGCACCTTGCCTGCTTCAACCGTTTCGGTGCATTTAACGCCTGCATCGCTAAACTCAATAACCTTTCCAAGATCGGAAATAATAATATTTTCTTCGGGTATTCCCACACTTTCGGCAAGCTGTGCGTTCTTTTTAAGGTGTTTAAACTCGCCGTGAACGGGAATGTAATACTTGGGCTTAACAAGTCCTATCATAAGCTGAAGCTCGCTCTTGCAGGCGTGTCCCGAAACGTGTACCTCGTACATTTTCTCGTAAATAACCTCGGCACCAAGCCGCATAAGCTCGTTAATAACACGGCTCACAAGCTTTTCGTTGCCGGGAATGGGCGTTGCGGAAATTATAATGAAATCGTTGGAATTAACCGAAACCTGCCTGTGATCGCCCGACGACATTCGGCTGAGCGCCGACATAGGCTCACCCTGACTGCCCGTTGTAACGATAACCATTTCATCGGCTCTGAAACGGTTTGCCGACTCAATGTCGATAAGCAGTCCCTCGGGAACGGTAAGATAGCCAAGCTCTATAGCCGTTTCAACGGTACTTGCCATTGAACGCCCCGAAACCGCAACCTTTCTATCGTGCTTAAATGCAACGTCAATAATTTGCTGAATTCTATGAATGTTTGAAGCAAAGGTGGCAATTATAATGCGCCTGCCCTCAGCTCTTTGGAAAAGCGGCTCAAAAGACTCGCCAACACTTCTCTCGCTCGCGGTGTAACCGGGACGCTCGGCGTTAGTCGAGTCGGTCATAAGCGCTAAAACACCCTCGTTGCCAAGAGCGGCAAATCTTCCCAAATCAATCATACCGCCTTGAATGGGCGTGTAGTCAATCTTAAAGTCGCCTGTGTGCACAACAGTGCCTGCAGGTGTGCGGATAGCAAAACCAACCGCATCGGGAATAGAGTGGTTTACGTGGATAAACTCAGCCGACATACAGCCAAGCTTTACCACCGAGCCGGGCGAAGCTACACAAAGCTTTGCACTGCCGAGTAGCTTGTGCTCGGCGAGCTTGTTTTCAACAAGACCGAGAGTGAGCTTTGTGCCGTAGATGGGCACGTTAATGCTCTTTAAAAGATAGGGAAGAGCACCGATGTGGTCCTCGTGTCCGTGGGTTAAAATGATGCCGCGAATTTTGTCGGCATTTTTAACAAGATAGGTAAAATCGGGCAGTACAACATCAATTCCGAACATTTCCTCGTCGGGAAATGCGATACCGCAGTCGAGCACGATTATATCGTTCTCGCACTCAAAAACGGTAATGTTCTTGCCGATTTCGTTAAGTCCGCCAAGCATAATAATACGAAGCGGAGAAGTCTTTTTAAGCTTTTTAACGGCTGATGCTTTGCTCTCATAGCCTAAAGCACTTTTCTTTTGCGACCTTTTGGGAGCGGCTTTTTTTGTGCTCGCACTCTTCTTTTGCGAAGTGTGCGACTGCTTCTTTGCGCTTTCCATTGCGCCGCTGTCGCCCGCGGCCGCGTGATTAGTCACTGCCTTTTTAGGCGCCTTTTTCTTAAAATTTGTCTTTTTACGGCCTTTGCCGTGTTCGTTTTTCTGTTTTAAAACAGCTTCATTTGGCACTAAATTATACCTCCGTTTAGATTTCGATGAGCTTTTGCGGGGGAACGCACAGCCCACATTGAACCTCATCGATTATGTAAATAATGTAAATAAAAATGCAAGCTTGCTTGCAAAAAATATTTTCTTTTTAAATATGTATTCCATCGGGTTAGAACAAGATACTACTACCCTATTATAGTATCAATATATTATACTATATATATTTTAAATAGTCAAGGATTCGCTAATCATTATGGGCATAAAATATGCGGCTTATTCTTTGGCACTGCGCAAAAAAATAAAGACTACCGAATGAAAAGCCAAAAACCTTCATTCAGTAGTCGGTTATCATCTAAATTAAACCGCAGTCGAGGTTGTCACGTTCGTGTCGGAGCTTACCGTTTCGGTATCCGAACTTTGCACGTCGCTTGATGCCTGCGCGTCGGAAGAAACGGGAGCATCAGCACCTATATCCGAGCTTTCGCCTTGAGTGTCGGAGCTTTCATTTTGCGAAATTGAGCTTTCGGTTTGTGAAATCGAACTCTCGGTTTGCGAAATAGAGCTTTGAGTGTTAATGTCGGGCATAGAAACGGTAGACGAGTTGGGAGTATAGGTCACGGGCGGCCTAATTGCGCCGATTTTGGTGAATTTGTCGTCACTTTTAATGGTACGCGACAGGATATGGTCAAACATAGCCTCGTAACCCGCTGCACTAAGGTGCAGTCCGTCGCCCGAATATTTCGGCAGTAAATATCCCTGCTCATCACAAAGATCGGCAAAGGTGTGTAGGAAATAGCATCCCTGCTCCTGTGCAAGCTCATATAGCTTTTGGTTAGCGTAAATAATAAACTCGTTACAGTTGGGCTTGCCGTTGTTTTGTGCCCAGTTAGCCGTTACAGGCAAAATCGACTGAATTATAATAACGCTTTCGGGGGTAGCGTTTTTAATCTTTTCAACAAGCTTGCGGTAATCCTCGTAAAAGGCGTCGCTTTTGTAGTTGTAAATGGCGTTGATGCCGATGGTTAAAATGACCTTGCCCGGCTTTGCCATTTTTAAGGCGTCCTCAATGGTGTAGGACGTGGTTTTGGAGGTGTAAACGCATTTTGTGTAAAGCGCCGTGGTTTGACTCAGGCCCACCTTTGCAAAAACGTGGTCAAAGTCTAAATATCCGTAACCCGCTATGCCGTAGCTTATGCTGTCACCTACAAAAACGGTGTTGTCAAAGTAATCCCAATCGGCCTTTTGGCTTGCAAGCGGAATAGTGCCCTCAAGCTGTTCGTAATCTCCGCCCGTGTTTCCGCCGCTTAAAATGGAATCGGTGTGCCAATCATAAGCCGAAAGAAAGATTGCGATAGCTGAAAAAATCACTACCACAAGGCAAAAAATAACGGTTATTATATTGTTCCTGCGAGCTTGGCTCTCGGTAGTAAGCTTTTTCATATTTTCATCTCTTGTTTCAAAGTTAACTTATACATTGTAGCACGCCAAAGCGCAAAATGCAAATGTATTTTTTGTAAGTATTTTTAAACCCAAAGCGTTTGCTTATACAAGGTAAAATTTACTCGATAAATCCGCCGCCCAAAACGGCATCGCCGATATAGAAAACTGCCGACTGTCCCGGTGTTGGCGCGGATGCGGGGCACTTAAATTTTACAAGCATTTTTCCGTCCTCTAAAGGCACAAGCACGGCTTGCTGCGGCCTTGCCGCCGAGCGAATTTTAACCGTTACCTCAGTAGGCTCACAAACGGCCTCGTAGAGCGAAAAAACGCAGTTTGAAACTGTAATTTCATCGCGCGTTTGACCGCCCGCGCAGGTCAAATATACGTCGCCGCTGTCGGCGTCAATTTTGTTTACAAAAAGCGGTTCGCTGTATGAAATGCCAAGCCCTTTTCGCTGTCCCACAGTGTAGTGAATAATACCCTTGTGTGCACCTAAAATTTTGCCGTCGGGCGCAATAAAATTGCCCATCTTACAGCCGCCGCTGTGCGCTAAAATATATGCGGCATAATCGTTGTCAGGAATAAAGCAGTTTTCTTGGCTGTCGGGCGCATTTTTGCAGTTGAGTGAAAGCGCTTCCGCCTTTTTCCTAACTTCGTCCTTTGTAAACTCGCCAAGAGGTAAAAGAAGTCCTTTTAAAATATCTTGAGGGAGCCTGTAAAGCATATAAGACTGGTCGCGGTTTATCGACGCCGCCGTCTTAATGAAATAGCGTCCGTTTTCGTAGCCCTTTAATGCATAATGGCCCGTAGCATAAAACTCACAGCCTTGTTCGTCGGCCGCCTTTTTTAAGTACTTAAACTTAATTTGCGGATTGCAAATTACACAGGGGTTTGGCGTGCGCGCGTTTTTGTAATCATTTATAAAGGAATCAATAATTTGCGCCTTAAACTCGCTTCTTAAATCTAAAACCGTAAGTGGAATGTTAAGCTCGCTTGCGGCAATTTTAGCAGCCTCAAGTGTACCCGAGTGCGCGTCGGACATTTGCATAACGACGGCATAAACCTCGTAGCCCTGCTCTTTTAATATGTGGGCGCAAACCGAGGAATCAACACCGCCCGAGAGCGCCAGCATAACCTTTTTCTTATCTGACATTTATAAAAACTCCTTTGAGTAAAAGCCTAAAATCAGTCGTCGAGCGACTTGTAAAAGGAAACGGCAAGCGCATCGCAACGCTCGTTATACGGATTGCCCGCGTGTCCTTTGACCCAAACAAGACTCACCTTGTGCTTTTCAAAAAGCGTGAGCAGTTTTTCCCAAAGGTCAACGTTTAAAGCAGGCTTTTTGTCGGCCTTGCGCCAGCCGTTTTGCTTCCAAGACTTCGCCCAGCCGAGATTTATGCCGTCTATGAGATATTTAGAATCGGAAGTGAGCGTTACCTCACAAGGCTCTTTGAGCGCCTCAAGCGCCATAATGGCGGCAGTAAGCTCCATGCGGTTGTTGGTGGTTTCCATCTCGCCGCCGCAAAGCTCTTTTTCCACGCTGCCGTATTTTAAAATTGCGCCCCATCCGCCCTTGCCGGGATTACCCGAACAAGCGCCGTCGGTATAAATTTCAACCTTCTTCATAGCCGTCACCTTTTGTTTATTTTAGCTTGCGTAAATTAAGTGTGAATAGCCTCCCTTGCCTAAAGGGAGGGGGACCGCGTTAGCGGTGGAGGGATTCAAAAAGTATAAATCCCAATATAAATTTCGCTTTTTCTTAAACAATATAACATTTTTGACTGAAATTTTCAAGACATATATAAGAATAGTAAAATACATTTTAAATTTAAACCTAAATTTGATTGGAAAATTTAAGTAAGGCAAAAAATCTTGTTGACAAAGCGAAGATTTTGACCGATAATATATAGTAGTATAGTACCATAAAAAAGGAAATGTTTAGTTGTGAGAGTTATCGCAGGAGATAAAAAAGGAAGACGACTTGCTACTCCAGAGGGGCTTGAAACAAGACCTACTACGGATAAGGTAAAGGAAGCGCTCTTTAGCATTATTCAGTTTGATTTACCCGGGGCGGCTTTTCTCGACCTGTTTGCAGGAAGCGGCCAAATCGGCATTGAGGCACTCAGCCGTGGCGCCGATAAGGCGATTTTTGTCGATTCCGGTAAAAAAGCTTGCGCAGTTATAAAGGAAAATTTGATAGCTGTCGAGTACGTTAGAAGATCCGAGGTTCATCAAAAGAACGTAGAAGACTATCTTTCAATATGTAGAGAAAAGTTTGATATAGTTTTTATGGACCCGCCGTATAAGCTTGATATTATTCAAAATATCTTTGAAAAGGTTACCGCAGTTTGCCGCGATAACGCAATTATAATTTGCGAGATTCCTTTAAATGAGCCGCTTTTTGAGGAGATTTGCGGCTTTGAGCTTAGCCGCCGCTATCGTTACGGTAAAACCGAGCTTGCGCTTTTTAGAAAAAAATCGGCTGAAACCGAAATCTACTAAATAGGGGGAATAAAATGAATATAGCAATTTGTCCCGGCAGCTTCGACCCCATAACCAAAGGACATATAGACATAATCAACCGCGCCTGTAAGCTGTTTGATAAGGTTGTCGTGCTTGTTTTGACAAATCCCCAAAAGGTCAACACCTTCTCAATGCAGGAGCGTTGTGAGCTTATCAAAAAGGCGGTTGGGGATAACCCTAAAATCAGCGTAGACGGTTATAGCGGACTTCTTGCGGATTACGCAAAAAGCATCGGCGCTACGGCTATCGTAAAAGGCCTTCGCGCGATGTCCGATTTTGAGTATGAATTCCAAATGGCGCTTACCAATAAAAAGCTTAATCCCAATTTGGAAACAGTCTTTTTAACCTCGTCGGCTGAGAATATGTATCTAAGCTCAAGTATGGTGCGTCAGGTGGCACAGTTTGGCGGAGATATTTCCATCTTCTTGCCTGAGGAAATTGTAAAAGACGTTGAAAACGTATTAAAACCGAAAAATTAAAAGGAGGATATATAAAATGAACGTAGACGATATGGTAGATTTACTCGACGATATGTTCGAGGACGCGGTGAAAATGCCCCTTACGGGAGGAAAATGTATTATTGATTCGCAAAAGGCGAGAGATCTTATTGACCAAATTCGTATGAATCTTCCTCAGGAAATTCGTCAAGCAAAGGCAATTGTTGCTGATAGAGGCGAGATTATTGCCATTGCAAAGGCCGAGGCTGAGGATATTATCAGAAACGCTGAGGAACGCGCAAGAAGCATTGTTAATAAGGATGAGCTTGTTATTCAGGCAAATAACCGTGCAAACGAAATTCTCTCGCAGGCACATCAAAAATCGCGCGAGGTTCGCACCGCCGCAAACGATTTTGCTGACGAAATTTTAAGAAATGCCGAGGAGGTTCTCGTTAAGAGCGCAACCGAGGTTAAGCAAACCCGCACAACCCTTAGAAATAAGAGAATGGGCGCAGGTAATCAGTCGGCTGAATAAGAAATAAAACCGATAAAAACGCGCCCGTTTTTATCGGTTTTTTAATGACAAAACAAGCTTAAAAGAGGAAAAATTATGGAGCAAATAGCACAAATTTTAGAGATAATTATGATAGTTGCCTTCGGCTTTTCTTGGCCGAATAATATCATCACAACCCTCAAAAATAAGTCGACCAAGGGCAAAAGCCTTGCCTTTTTACTGCTTATAGATTTCGGTTATCTTTGCGGTATTTTAGGTAAAATTTTAGGTGGAAATATGGTGTGGTACGTGATGTTTTTCTATGTGCTAAACTTCGTTATGGTTTCTATCGATCTCGGACTGTATTTTTACTATAAATCTAAGGAAAAAGCAGTAAAATAAGGTGACGTTTTAGATACATATATAGTGCTTAAAACGAAAACCACAACTATATATTGTGGTTTGCGAAGGCAAACCGAAGCGAGTGCTCGCAAATGGCTTTAATTGGCCGTTTGCGAGCATTTTTTCTTTAAAAAAAATTGCTAAAATCCCCTTGACTTTAGAGCCAGTCGGGAGTATAATGGGTGTATAAAGGTGGACACTGGTGGAAAACGGTGGCTCACAGTCCACAAAAAACTTTTTTAGAAAGGGCGGGGAACACGGTGCTGATAGGTAAGTGCATAAACACGATGGACGCAAACGGCAGAATAATTTTCCCTGCCGATTTTAGAAAAGATATGGGCGAGAAAATCATTTTGTCAAAAGGCCTTTATGATAAATGCCTTTGCGCTTACAGCGAAAGTGAATGGAAGCGCCTGTGTGAAGCTATTCTTAAAAGTGTCCCGGAGGCAAAGTTCGGTGACGTACAAAAATGGCTGTTCGGCAGTGCAAGTCCCGTAACTCCCGATAAGCAAGGCCGTGTTTTTATCACAGGTGAGCTTATTGAGTATGCAGGCCTCAGTCACGACGTTATGTTTGTTGGTATGAACTCAAGGGTTGACGTTTGGGATGCTGAAAGCTACGACAAGATGTACAAGAGTATTGATCCGCAAAATGTTGCCGAGATGCTTAAGCAAATAGATTTTCGCTATTAAGGTAAATTTATGGAATTTGTTCATAAACCGATAATGCTAACCGAGTGCTTAGAGGCACTTAAAATAAAACCCGACGGAATATACGCCGACGGAACAACGGGCGGCGCAGGACATTCGAGCCGCATAGCCGAAAGGCTGGATTTCAAAAAAGGCGGTAGACTCATTTGCCTTGATAGAGATCCTGACGCAGTAGCGGTCGCAACCGAGAGGCTTTCGCCTTTTAAAGCGGCAAGCGTCCACCACTCAAACTATAGCGAGATCGCATCGGTGCTCGATAGCCTAAACATAGACGGCCTTGACGGAATGTTACTTGACCTTGGCGTGTCGTCATTTCAGCTTGACTGTGCCGAGAGAGGCTTTTCGTATAGAAACGACGCTCCGCTCGATATGAGAATGAGCAAAACGGGCCTCAGCGCTCGCGACGTTGTAAACACATACAGCGAGGCTGAGCTTTCAAGAATAATTTTTGAGTTTTCGGAAGAAAAGTTCGCAAGAAAAATCGCAGCCGCGATTGTGAGAGAAAGAGAAAAGAAACCGATAGAAACCACCTTCGAGCTTTCCGAGATTATAAAAAACGCTATGCCCGCGGCGGCAAGGCGAGAAAAAAATCCAAGCAAAAGAACCTTCCAAGCGATAAGAATTGAGGTAAACGGTGAGCTTGAACACCTAAAAAGCGCACTCGACAGCGCGTTCGAGGTCTTAAAGCCGGGCGGCAGGCTCGCAATTATAACCTTCCACTCGCTTGAGGATAGAATAGTAAAACAAAAATATAAAGAATGGTGCAAGGGATGCACCTGTCCAAAGGATTTTCCCATTTGCGTTTGCGGTAACACCCCAAAAGCAAAAATGACTCCGAGCAAGGCTATAGAGCCCTCAGCCGCCGAGCAAGAGGAAAATCCAAGAAGTAAAAGCGCAAGATTAAGGGTTTTGGAAAAGCTCTAAAATAAAAGGAATTTAAAAGAAAGGAGAGCTAAAAATGCAGGCAAACGCAGCATACGACCTGTCAAGGTTTGAAGCAAGAAAAAAACCTACCGCAAAACAGCCTGAGCTTAAGGTTGTAAAATCAAATACAAAGGCTAAAAAGAAAAAAGCAATTTCGCTCTCGTTTCTTTCGCCCGTAACGGCGTGTATTGCGGCGGTAATAATGGTTGTTGTGTGCGGATTTATGCTTTACACCCGCGCAATGATAACCGAAACCACTGCGGCAATAACAAAAGTAAACAAACAAATAGTGCAGCTCCAAAGTGAGTCTGTAAGACTTGATAGTGAGCTCGATGCAATTATGGCTCGCGGAAACATAGAGGAAAAAGCGCTGGCGCTTGGAATGTATGAGGCTGATAAATTGCAGGTAGAGTGCATAGAGGTTAATAAGGGTGATAAAATCGAGGTGCTTGCAGACAGCAGGAATATTTTTGAAAAAATAGGCGACTTCTTAAGTGACCTGTTTTAAATAAAAATAACAAGACTAAAAAAAGAGCCGAGCGCATATTTAAATAGGGTAAGTCCTTAAATATGAGTTTGTGGCTCTTTTGCTGCTTTATAGACGAAAAAGTTCAAATTAGGGGGAAAACAATTGGCTAAGCAACCTACCGTCTTAATGAAAAGACGAATGAATATACTGCTTGTTTTCGTTATCTTACTCGGGCTTGTACTTATGACCTGCAGGCTTTTCTTTTTGCAGGTAATCGGCGGTGACGACTACAGGGAAAGGGCAACTCAGCAGCAGCTTCGCGACACCACAATTCCTGCTGAGCGCGGCACGATTTACGACTGTAATATGAACGTTTTGGCGCAAAGCGCAACCGTTTGGACGGTTTACCTTTCTCCAAAATACGTAAAAAATGACGAGCAGGCAAATTTAATTGCCGATAAGCTTTCCGAGCTACTCGGCGTTGATAGAGAAACGGTTTACGAAAAATGTAAAAAAGACAACTATTACGAATACGTAAAGCGTAAAATCGAGGAAAATAAAGCGCAGGAAATAAGAGATTTTTGCAGTGAAAACAGCATTTCGGCAATCGGTCTTGACGAGGACACCAAAAGATACTACCCCCACAACAATTTGGCGTCTACCGTAATCGGCTTTGTCGGTGTTGATAACCAAGGTCTTACGGGAATAGAAGCCTATTATGACAGCTACCTAAAGGGCGTTGACGGTCGAACCATAAGTGCCAAAAACGCACTCGGCACCGATATGCCCTTTGAATATGAAAAACGCATTGAAGCCGAGGACGGAAACAGCCTTGTTTTAACCCTCGACTATAACATTCAGTACTACGTTGATAAGCATCTTGAAACTGCGGTAAAGGAGCAAAAGGTAAATAACCGCGCCGCCGCAATTGTTATGGACGTAAATACGGGCGAAATTCTCGGTATGTCAACAAAGGGCGACTTTAACCTAAACGACCCCTTCACTATTTACGACAGTAGCGTTGCTGAAAAAATCGCGGCGCTCTCGGGCGACGAAAAGGCAACCGAGCTTAGTAAAGCACAAAATCAGCAATGGCGTAATAAAGCTATTTCCGACCCTTATGAGCCGGGTTCGGTATTTAAAATAATAACTGCCGCCGCCGCGCTTGAAGAGGGCGTGGTAAGTGAAAGTGATAGCTTTGTTTGTACCGGCGGCTATAGAGTAGGCGATAGAACCATTCACTGCTGGAAAACCGCGGGACACGGTAAGGAAAGCTTTTCCGACGGTATTATGAACTCCTGCAATCCCGTATTTATGGAAATTGGCAGTAGGCTTGGAGGTACACTTTTCTATAAATACCTTAAAGGTTTCGGACTCACCGAAAAAACAGGCATTGATCTTCCCGGTGAGGCTACGAGTATTACGCACAGCTTACAATCGCTTTCAAATGCGGTAAACCTCGCATCATCATCAATGGGACAGTCGTTTAAAATCACACCAATACAAATAATAACTGCAGTTTCTGCTGCAGTAAACGGCGGTTATCTTGTAACACCGCACATTGTAAAGCAAATTCTTGACAGTGACGGCTCGGTAATTGAGAACGTCGGCTCAAAAATAAAAAGACAGGTAATTTCGGAAGAAACCTCGGCAAAGCTTGCCCTTATGCTTGAAAGGGTTGTTTCCGAGGGAACGGGTAAAAACGCGTATATCATGGGCTACCGAATCGGCGGTAAAACAGGTACGTCGGAAAAGCTCGATAAGGAATACGAGGAAGGCCAAAAAGAAGACTACATTATGTCCTTCTTAGGCTTTGCGCCTGCGGACGACCCCAAGGTTGCTTGTATCGTAATCGTCGACGAGCCGCGCGCAGGTGAGCTTTACGGTAGTACCATCGCCGCCCCCGTTTGCGGCAGTATCTTAGGTGACGTTCTTCCGTATCTCGGCGTTGAGCCTGAGTACACCGAGGAAGAGCTTAAAAAAGTAAACGTAACCGTTCCCAATATTATCGGAAAAACTGCCCACATGGGTCAGGCAACACTTCAAAAATACGGCCTGCAGGCAACTATAGTCGGCAATGGCGATAGAGTAGTAAAACAAGTACCCTCAAGCGGTCAAAGTGTACCGCGCGGCGGTAAGGTTGTTATCTATACCGAAGAGAGTAGCGAGGAGAAAATCGTAACCGTGCCTAATCTAATAGGTCTTACGGCAAGCGAGGTAAACTCAAGGCTTACCGCCCTCGGACTTAACCCCAAGCTTGTAGGCGGCGGAATTGACCAAAGCGGCTGTCTTGCTTCGGCGCAGGACGTTGAGGCAGGTAAACAGGTGGCCGTCGGAACAGTTATTGAAGTAACGTTTTTAAGTAAAGACCAAGTACAGTAGCATAGGAGAAAAATTATGCAAATTTCCCTTAAAAATGCGGCGCAAATGATGAGCGGTAAATGTGTTAATTGTGGCGATGGTTTTTTCACCTCGGTCACAACCGACACGCGAAAAATTGAAAAAGGCTCGCTTTTTGTCGCGCTTTGCGGCGAAAAGTTTGACGGACACGATTTTGCCGCAAAGGCAATAGAGGACGGCGCGGCCGCCGTTGTGTCACAAAAGCCTGCTAAGGAGCTTGGCAGTAATATCCCGACCATAGAGGTTGAGAACACCTACGACGCCCTTCTCAGCTTAGCAAAAGGCTATAGAGAAAGCCTTGATTTGTGCGTTGTGGGCGTAACGGGAAGCGTCGGCAAAACCACCACCAAGGATATGATCGCCGCCGTTTTGTCGCAGGGAATGAAAACCCAAAAAACTCAAGGAAATTTGAATAATCATATAGGCGTTCCTAAGACTATTTTCAGCATATCCGAAAACGACGACGCGGCAGTAATCGAGATGGGAATGAATCATAAAGATGAAATTTCCGTTCTTTCAAAAACTGCAAAGCCCGATATTGCGGTTATAACCTGCATCGGCGTTTCGCATATTGAAAATTTGGGCTCGCGTGAGGGCATTTTAGAGGCTAAGCTTGAAATTTTAGACGGTATGCAGCCCGACGCTCCCATAGTAATTAGCGCCGATAACGATATGTTAGGCGCACTTTCCGAGCTCGGCGAGCACCCGATTATAAGAACTGCGGTAAACTCAACCGATGCCGATATAACTGCTAAAAATATCACGGAGGGCACCGAGGGAAGCCGTTTTGACGTCTACGTGGGAGAAAACTTCTTTGTAAGCCTTTTTCTTCCTGCAATTGGAATACATAACGTGCAAAACGCGCTTTTGGCGGTTGCGGTAGGCATTGAAATGGGCCTTTCCGAGCTTCAAATCGCGGCAGGAATTGCCGCCTATGCACCGAGCGGAATGCGCCAAAAAATAACCAAAATAGAGGGCCTGACCTTTATTGAGGACTGCTACAATGCAAGCCCTACAAGTATGCTTGCATCACTTACAACCCTCTCCTCGCTCTCGCAGGGCAAAAGAGCGGTTGCGGTGCTCGGCGATATGCTTGAGCTTGGCGAGATAGCCGAAGACTCGCATTTAGAGGTAGGGCAGTTTGCCGCCGAAAAATGCAGTGAGGTTATTTGCTGCGGCAAGCTCGCTAAAAAAATTTTTGAGGGAGCTCAGCAGGGCGGCTGTAAGGCTAAGCTTTTTGATACGAATGAAAAAGCTGCACAGTACCTAATTAAAACGCTGTGTGACGGCGACGTTGTGCTTTTTAAAGCAAGCCACAGTATGCACTTTGAAGAGATAATTTCGGCAGTTTATGCCTCTTTTGAAAACAAATCGGAAAACTAAAAAGGAGAAATAACTTTGGACTATAT
>CAZDLQ010000002.1:0-23001 GCA_964506315.1 uncultured Oscillospiraceae bacterium | reverse complement strand
CCTCATCGGCTTCTATTATTACACCAAGAGAAAGAAAACCACCGATAATACACCGCTCGTAGATTACGACATCTACGACGACGATAAAGAGTAGAACGCACAATCAAAAAAACCGTAAGGATGTTTTTGCTGTGATGGAACAAAATTGGAAAAGAAAAGAATACGAAAATTGGGACGAAGCCTTCCGTGGACTTTCTCCGGTCATTCGTCAGCAGTCCGTTAGGGTTGCCGCCTATACGCAGGTGTTGTTTGTACAGGCCGTTAAAATGAAGTTTGGTCAAAACACCAAGTCGGGACAGGAACGAATGCGCGGTCAGTATGCCGAATTTATGTATAAATGCGGTATATACCACCAAATCGGTAAATCGCTGGTTCCCCCTGAATATCAGGTGTGGAGAGATAGCTTTTCCGACGAGGAAAAAAGCGTTTATAAAAAGTACACCACCGACGGACGCGCCCTTGTTGCCGCTCTCCAAGAAAGAGGCGCTAACGTAAGGGATAGAAGAAGAGATAAATCCACCGAAAAGCCGACCAAGAATATCCCGTGGCTTATTATGAGGGAGTGCTGTGAACAGCACATGGAGCGCTGGGACGGTTCGGGTTATCCCGCAAGCCGCCTCGGAAGTGATATTTCCGCTCCCGCCCAAATAATCGGCCTTGCAAAAGAATTTGACCGCCTCGCTTCCGAAACAAGAGGAGAAGACCCCTTCGAATTCGCCTACGATACAATTGTTGCAAACGCAGGTGGGGACTGGGCAACCGAGCTTGTCGAGGTCTTGAAAGCGGCAAGAGATGAATGCTTCGCCGTGTACCAAAAGTACGTAGCTTATACAAGAACAATTCCTAAGACCATTCCGCTCGTTGAAAGACGTAAGGGCAGGTCGATGGGCTTAAAATACCGCCCAATGTCGTCCTTTGAAAAAGGCGTTTTCCCCATCTATGAGGCAAAACCTTGGTTTGCAGGTGTTGCTGATGCTCCCACGGAAACCGAAACGGTTGACGATGTGAGAGAGCTTTTCGTTAGAACAAATCTTGTTGAGGACGTTAGCTGGTATCTTATGTACGAAGCGGCTGATACGGTTTTGAGAATGAAAAACTGTAACCTCTCGGTTGACGGCGTGCTTCTTAATATGATTCCCGAGTTTTATAAGCTCTCCTCTCAGCTTCAAAAGTTTAACAAGCTTTTCAAGGACCAGCCTATTGATAGAAGCGGCCTTATGCTGACAGTTCCTTTTGAGCTGATTTGCAGCTGCAATAAAGCAACCCTTGAAAATATAGAAAAGTATCTTCGTAACTCGATAAGCGTCGTTGCCGACGGCTGTCGCCCTGATGAAAACTTTTCACCCGAAAAGCTTCGCCAAATGGGCTTTACTAAGGTTATTTTGGATAAGGACTTGATTTCAACTCAAGAGGGAATACTCTACGTTAAAGAGCTTTTCACAAACGGTATTTCGGTGCTGTCAAAGGATGCCGATACACCGCAGGCTCTAAAATGGCTTGAGAATAATCGTTTGTACTGCTACAGCGGAACAATGGTCGGCGTAACGGTTGAGGAAAACGAAATGATTCTCGATATTCTCGCAAGAGAAGAAAACTAAATAGGTGCCCAAAATGGCTAATAAAGATAATAAAAAGGAAAAAATAACGGGCGCTGAAAAAAAACAGCACGGCCCGTTTAAAAAGCGTAGAGCAGGCATTGTTCTTACCAAAGACGAGGTCCTGCAAATCAAAAAGGGTAGAAAAGAGCTCCGCGCTCAAATGCGCGCTATGGGCATTAAGAGCAAAAAGGAATTTGAGCTTACTGCCTCAAGTCTCGGCCTCTATTTTGATAAAAACCGACGCTTTGCAATTATTTTATGGCTGTTCAGCGGCAAAGGGCTTTGGGTTCTCTTGGGCTCGGCGCTCCTCTCGCTGCTTGCGCTAAACGCATTTTCCGCCATCTCCTCAATGCGTGGACATTTTACCATCAGTATGTCGAACGATATGTTCAGGGAAGGCTTTACAATTTCCGAAACCCGTGGCTTTGAAAACCCCACCTCGCACCTGTTCTCAACTCCTGCTGAGGATGTGCCGTGCATTTCGATAAACAGCATCCCCAAAAACGTTGACGAGATTGACGGCGCGCATCATGATAGATATTTTGCCTATACCTTCTACGTTAGAAACGAGGGCGAAAGCACACAAAATATGTCGTGGCAGCTGCGGCTTGACTCGGAGTCAAAGGACCTGTCAAAAGCGGCTTGGATGATGGTTTTTGTCGACGGAAAAATGAACGTTTACGCCGAGGCAAATGAGGACGGCACGCCCCAAACTCTTCCTGCACAGGACGATGCCACAAGAGGTTATCTTAACCCACCGCTTCGCGATTTTGCTCAAAATCCCGATGAGCAGTACGAAATAATAAAACAGTCGGGCGCAGTTACCTACTGGAGAGTAAAACCCAAACCGTTTTTGTCCGATTTGCTGGTTGAAAACGGCCTTATAGAAAACTTCAAACCCGGCGAAATACATAAATACACGGTTGTAATTTGGCTCGAGGGCGATGACCCACAGTGTACCGATGAGCTTCAAAACGGTCACCTTGGAATGAGCCTTTATATGCAGCTCGAAGAATAAAATTTTTAATGATTTTTTCAGCACTAAGCGTGCTGTCAAAATAAAAAAATAAGAAAGGAATGCTAAAAATGGAACAAAACAAAAAGCACTATTCCATCAAAGCAAAACTCATCTCGGCCACTGCAATGCTTCTTGTTGCAACCATTATGGTTGTTTCATCAACATACGCGTGGTTCACCCTCTCTACAGCTCCTGAAGTAACAGGTGTTTCAACAGCTGTAGGTGCAAACGGCGCCTTAGAAATGCTCCTTGCTACAAAGGATGCAAACGGCGAATGGATTTACGGTAACGGCCAAGTAACCGGCTCGGCTGACCGTAACACCTATTGGGGAAACCTTGTTGATTTAAGCGACGGCGCTAAGTACGGTACAAACGCCATCACTTTATTCCCCTCAACAATCAACCTTAACGGTGGCAAGTTAAGTCTTACAAGCCCCCTTAAGACACCTGTATACGGAGCTGACGGACGTGTAGAAGGACTTGCTGACAACGTTTCGTTCGGTAAGTACAGCGGCACCGCTTTCGTGCCCGGAACCGATATCGAAGGCTTCCGCGGACTCGGTGTTATCTCCGGCTTAACCGAGCGTCAACAAGGCTTTAGAGCAGCACTTTCCGCAATGGCTACTGCACAGTACAATGCGCAAACCGCTGCACGTAACTCCTTAAGCACAAACGGTACTCCTCTTGCAAACATTGCTATTATGAAGGCAATGAACAATGCAACCGACAAAATCTTCGATGATGAGGACGTTGCTGCAATCGGAAGCATGATTACAGGCGTTGAATCAGCTCTTATGCAGGCTGAAACCGCTTACATCGAGGCTATCGTAGCTTACGTACTTAGTAGCCAGGTAGCTCACGCAAACGATGACGCAGCTCTTGCTGCAGCAGCTGCAATCAGAACTGCTGCTAACATCAGTGACCCTGCTCTCAACGAAAGACTTACTGCTGTTTTCGCAGCTCTTGAAACTCAAATCGGCGCAGGCACTACTGCAGCTGTACAGGGTTCATTGAACGGTTACTCAACCTACACTACCGCTGTTACTAACGCAGGTACTGCTAAAACTGCTTATGAGGCAATTGACAAAACCGCAGGAGAGTATTCTTGGGATGACATCAACGATTCTCTTACTCCCCTTGTAAACGTTTCGGTAATCAAGGTTAACGACATTACTGCAAGTGAAGTAAACACCGAAGAGAACAAGAATAAGATCGCAAGCGACATCCTTGGTTCAAAGGGCGTTTGGGTTGACATTCCTACAGGCGGTGGCGTTTACGCTGACCTCGCTGACCTCGCAGGTAACTACGACGTTGACATTGAAATCAACTCCGATAACCTTGCAAACGGAATGGTTTCAGGTCTTATCATTAAGGCTAAGATGAAGACTATTTCGTCGGTATCACCCGCTCACCTTTCAGTTGTTAATACTGCAATTTCCAACACAATGCCCGGCGGAGATGCTGCAGGCGCAAGACCTCTTACTGAGCTCTACGGTTACGTAATTGACCTTGCATTCAGAACAAATGCTGCTCAATCTAACCTTCTCCTTCAAACCGAGGCTACCGATAGAATTTATGATGATAACAACAACAGCGAAACAATGGGTAGCGGAAGCACCATGACCTTCAAGTCTTCTGACGTAACCTTCACAACCGATAAGGTTACCTCACTTATGAGCAACATCCGCGTTGTATTCTATGACACCACAGCAACAGGCTTTGCTGACATTTATGCTACCGCTAAGCTTGATACTGCAAATGCTACCATAGATGCAAACGGTATTACCGCTAAGCTTTATCTCTATGAGAACGCTACAGCTACCAAGGCTTCATACGACAACGGAACTGAAACCGTTCAGCTCTACAAGTATGACGACAAATACTACAACTCTACTCTCATTATGGATAGCAACCTTGTAACCATTCCTGAGGGTACAACAGTTACTGATTCTACTGAAACAGTTGCAGTAGAGGTTCGTGATAACGTTATCACTTCCTTAGACCAAGGCGTAACCAAGCACATTTCCGCTTTAGTATACCTCGAGGGCGAGACCATTCAAAACAGCGACGTTGCTGCTACAGTGGCTCAATCTATGACAGGTACTGTAAACTTCCCGTTTGCAAGCAGTGCTAACCTCGTTCCTATGGAATACGGTAACCTTCACACTCCCCAAAACTAATAGTTTTAGGGCCTAAAATAGCTTAATAATTAGCTAAAAACCATATTCGGCGCCCCTATCCGCTAAAAAGCGGATAGGGGATACGCCGTATAATTGTACTTAAAAATTCAGCCTATAAAGAGGTTAATATTGTGAAAAAAAACACCCAAGCAAAAATAAATAGGAAAATCAGCAAAAAACAAAAACTCTTTATTTACGCCTATTTGCTTTTGATTTTGCTTGTTTTTTCAGTCGTTGCAACTTATACCTGGTTTTCGCTCAGTAAAACCCCGCAGGTCAGTAACCTGTCTATGTACGTCACCTCCCAAACGGGACTTGAAATTGCCCTTACCCCCGACAGTGAAGAGTGGGGAAGTCAGCTTTCGTACAAGGATATGGCAAGTGAGAGCTTTCCGCTTCGCCCTGTAACCTGGTCGGATAAGGACGACTGCTTTTACGCCGCAAACTATACGTTTGACGGCCGCCTGAGTGACAACTGGCTTAAGCTTTCGGATTCACTCAATTCAAACAAAACTGATAACCAAGGATATTACAGTATAGGAACTCTATACGCGCGCTCTTCGGAGGACGTAACCGTTTCGTTGACTCGCACGGTCGAAACCGACGAGGGAATAAGCGGCAGCGGAACCTATCTTATCGGAATGCCTTCTTGGGATAAGGACAAGCTTTCCCACGAAAATATGGGGCAGGGCGCCGAAACCGCCGTTAGAATGGGTATTCAAATTACCTATTTGGATGATAACAACGCCCCTATACAGCAAACAAAAAAATTCTTTATTTACGAGCCAAACAGCGACGCTCACATCGGCGGAGAAACAGGCTATATAGCAACGCCGAGCATTGACGGAGCGGCTTCTCTTGTGCCGAGTGACAGGCTTATAACTCAAACAAAGTCCGAGTGGCAGGAAACCACGCCGGTAGAAAACGGCGTTGTGGTTTATTCGATCGGAGATTTTGAAACCCCGACCGAGCTTTTCTCGCTAAAAGCAAATCAAAAGGTAATGATAAAGCTTTACCTGTGGCTTGAGGGACAGGATATTGACTGTACAAACGCTATAAACGATGCCCGAATTATTGCAAACGTTCAGTTTAAGTCAGAACACGAGCAAAACTCGGGATTAGTCCCCATTAGATAGCCCGAACCTAACTTCGATTGTAACACCGCAAGGTGTCAATATATTGTATTTTCTCTATTCTTTAAATTAAAGCTGCAAAAGCGGCTGGGAGGAAAATGATGAACCAGAACAACACAAACCAAACCGTTGCAAATCCCCAAACCGAACCCGCACCCGAGAAAACAAAAAAGAAGTTCACAAGCAAGACGCTTAACACAATAGTCAACGTCTTTTTAGTAGTTGTTATTGTTTTTGCGGCTGTTTGTACCTTCATCTCTTTTGTTACAACCTCAGGTAACGGCGTTCCCAACATTTTTGGCATACAGCTGCTGTCCATTCAAACGGACTCAATGTATCCTACCTTAAAAGCAGGTGACCTTGCTATTGATACACCTGTTAAGGACCCCTCAAAGCTTCGCGTTAAGGACATCATTACATATTGGACCGTAATTGATGGCGAACGCGTTCTTAATACTCACCGTATTGAAAATATTTACGATGGCGGCGGCTATCTTATATTTGAAACCAAGGGTGATAAGAACACAACCGTCGACCCCTTAACCGTTCACGAATCCGAAATTGTCGGTAAATACGCTACCCATATTTCAGGTGTAGGTAAGGTATTTGACTACCTGCAAACCTCAACAGGCTTCCTGCTTGTTGTGCTTCTCCCTGTTCTCTTGTTCTTTATATTCAACCTTGTTCAGTTCTTTAGAGCACTGTTTGAGTATCAAGGCGTTAAAAACCGCATAAAGTTCGAGCAGGAACGCGGTAAAACTGAGGATCTTATTGCTCAAAACGAGGAGCAAAAAGAGGCTGAAAGAGAAAAAATGGAAAAAGAACTGCGTGAGAAACTGCGCGCTGAAATTCTCGAAAGTATGGAAAAAGAGAAAGCCGGCGAAGCCGACAAATAATTTCCATAAAAAAATAATATCAACGGGTTTTAATTATGGATAATTTCTTTAGATATTTTTTCCAGGATATAGGAAACGTGTTTCGTTCCTTTGTTGATATGCTCGTTTCAGTGGGAAATTTTTTAAACTATCTCTTAAATTTCCCTATGAGAATGGAGATCATAAAAGAGTATAACGACTCATTTTCAACACTTGAATGGGTGATGTTGCTGCTTGTCAACATCATCCTAATTGTGTTAATTGTCGTTGGAATTATTGGTCTTTGCAAGCTCCTGAAAAAAGCATTTCGCTTTAAAATATCCCCCAAGAAATACGACGAGGTCGTAAAACAGGTGCGCTCACTTCAGCGTGACCTTATTCGTGCAAACTACGAAAAAGATAAGCTTTTAGCTATGCGTGTAGCCGAGCTTGGCGGCGGTGAAGCGGCCGAGCAGCTTATGCGGGAAAACGGCGAGCAGGAAGGCGAGGAAAATACCGAGCTTGTTCCCTCAAACCGCAATAGGCTTGACACTCCGCCGATAAATCCTGCCGATAGCCGCTTTTTTAGGCTTACCACTATCGACAATTTTTACAAAACGCAGTATCAGTCGCCAAAGTACGACTACGATATTACTTTGGAAGAATTTTGCGAAAGATTTAGGAAATTTGCCGCATCAAAGCTTCATCTTTACTATGACCTTGACCTTATTAGGTTCTATATCGCATCAATGGGCGCTACAAGAATTATCATCCTGCAGGGTATTTCGGGAACGGGTAAAACGAGCCTTCCCTACGCATTCGGTAAGTTTGTTCAAAACGATTCAAGTGTTGTTTCGGTACAACCCTCTTGGCGTGAGCGTACCGAGCTTTACGGATATTACAACGAATTTACAAAAAAATACTCGGAAACCGAGTTTTTGTGCGCTATCTATGAGAGTAATTATCATAGAGATCCGCACGTGGTTATTCTCGATGAGATGAACATTGCCCGCGTTGAGTATTACTTTGCGGAAATGCTCTCTATCTTGGAGCTTCCCTTGCAAGAGGAATGGAAGATAGAAATCGTTTCGGCAATTTGGGACAATGACCCCTGCCTGATTGATAACGGCAGCATCAGCATCTCGGATAACGTTTGGTTTGTCGGAACTATCAATAACGACGACTCGACCTTTGCCGTTGCCGATAAGGTTTACGACCGTGCTATTCCTATCGACCTCGACAGCCGTGCCGAGCCCTTTGAGTGCGAAAGCACCGAGGCTATACACATTTCAACCGACCATCTTAACACAATGTTTGCAGTAGCTAAGAAGCAGTATCCTGCATCGGAAGAAATACTCAGTAAGGTTGAGCTTGTCAACGAATATCTTATAAAGAACTTTAGACTTGCCTTCGGTAACCGTGTACTAAAGCAGCTTAACGAATTTGTTTCCTGCTATATCGCTTGCGGCGGAACCGAAATTCAGGCAGTAGACTTTATTATTGCTAAAAAGGTTTTAAGAAAGTTTGAGTCACTGAGTCTTGGATTTATTAAGGACGATTTGACAAAATTCAGTAACTTCCTTGATAGAACCTTTGGCAAAAACACAATGGTAATTTGTAAGGAATATATAGACTTCCTGAAGAGAAACAACTAATACATAAACACTTAAAAGAAGGGAGTGCGGCTTGTGGCAAAAGGCACAAATGCGTCAGGCGACCAAAACAGTCAAATGGCGGAAGTTTTGTTTGAAAAATACGTAAAAAGCACCATTCGCACTCTCGGCAGTACCGAGTTTTACGAAACCTTTATGGCGGCCATCGCTCGCGCCGATAACGAGATTCAGTTTTCCAATCGTCGAATGGAAAAGGTTGTTGATACCGAGTGGATCGAGGCTATCGAAAGCGTTTTAACAGGCTTCCAAAACGTTATCGAAAACCCAAGAAACGTCATTCGTGAGGATGAGCTTATAGTTAACGTTGCAAACGCTAAAAAAACAGGCGACGACGTTGTGCGTCACCTTGCAACCCACGCTTCGCTTGTTGAGGATTACAAGCCCGAAAGCGGTGAGGTCCGTCCCAGTAAGGTTATGCAAAAATATAGGGAAGACTCTATCGGTCAGGTTTACGAAAACAGGGTTGTTTTTACAACTCTTGAAATGGCATATCAGTTTGTTAAAATCCGCCACGACGCCTTGCTTGAGGCAATGAGCGAGGAGTTTGGCGCAAAGCTTAAATTCAAAACTGATATGCAAAGCCAAACCGAAAATGTCCACATGGATATGTTCCTTCACATTAGAGATGTTGAGGGTATGCTCGATACCGACGATAAGAATAGGGACGTTTTTGATAGAATTTCCCGCCTTTACAGAATCTTGTCAATGGATATGAACACCCACTTTGCAAAGCACATGGCAAGATATCCCCGTGTTAAAGGTACCGTCACTAAAACCAACGTCTTAAAGCGCAATAAAAACTATCACGCAATTATGAACCTGCTTGAGTTTTTAAGAGGCTATAACCACGTTGGTTACACAATAAAGATTATTGAACAAAATCCTGCTATTGACGAGAAGTTTGAGCAGGAGATTTATAGAAACACCCTGTTTCAGTACCTGCTCCTTAAAAACCATCTTGAAAGGGATAAGGATAGAAGACTTCCTGCCCCTGTAAAAGAAAAGAAAAAGGCACTCAAACCCAAAATCATCAAGGAAATAATTGAGGAGATAACCGAGGATTACGACCTTCCTGACGTTGAGGTTAGAAAGGTGCTTATCGAGGAGCTTACCAAAAAGCAGTTAATGCAGGAAGAGGCCGAAGAAAGACGCCGTCTTGTTGAGGAGCAGGAAGAGAGAAAGAGACAGGAAAGAGAGCTTCTTAAACAGCAAAAAGCCGCTGAAAAGGAAAAACGCCGTCAGGAGCGTGAGGCTGAAAAAGAGCGTATCCGTCTTGAAAAAGAGGCCGAAGAAAAGCGTCTTTATATCGAGAGAATGGAACGCGAGCAAGAGGATAGACGCCGCAGCAACCTGTTTAAAAAGGACATTGCCCGCTTTGTAAAGGATTTCGAGGAGCGTCTTTATGAGCGCACCGAAAAGCTTAAAAAAGAGGTTATCTCGGGCGAGGACTTTGAGGATGCCGCATTTATTCTTGAGGAAACCGAGAGAATAAAGAAGGAGCAGGCCGCTATCAATAGAGAGCGCAAAAGACAAGAGCTGCAGCACCTAAAACAGCTTGAGCTTGAGGAAAAAGAGCGCGCCTTGGCTGAGAAAAAGGCCGAGCAAGAGAGGCTTGAGAGAGAAAGACTCGAAAGAGAAAGACTCGAACGCGAAGAGGAGCAAAAAGCGCGTGAGCTTCGCGACCGTGAGCTGTCGGCTAAATTTATTGAAGACATCAAGAAGTTTAAAGATAATATCGGTATGCTGCTTGTAAACCGTGAGCTTTACGAGGTACAGCAAAAGCAGCTTATGGATGAATTTATCGAAGAAAAAAGAAAACGTTTGGACTCAAAAAACGCGGAAAAAAAGCGTCAATGGAGACATAGAAGGTAATGAGTAATACTATAAAAAAATTGCTTGCCGCTACCTTGGCAGTTATTATTTCAATTGTGCTTATAGTTACTGTTACGTATGCCTGGACAACGCTTTCCTCGGCGCCGCTTGCGGAGGGTATCCAAATATCAATCGGAGGAGGAAACACCATTTTGTTAGCCCCTAACGTTGAGCAAACCGTTGGCGACGCTGTATGTAACTATCCTGGGCATTTTAACGATACACTTGTATTTTCAAAGCAGTCGGAATATAGCTATCTCAAGGAAATTGACAGTCTTTCTCCCGTTTCAACCTCGGATGGAGTTAACTTCTTCATCCCCTCGTATTACGATATAACCGACGAGGAGGTAAAAAACGGTGAGGCGGCAGTCGGAGAGGTTAAAAGCTTTGCTGATTTTAAGATAGATAACGAGCTTTTGTATGCCAACCGTAAAAGCGGGCAGGCTGAGGGCGGACATTACGTTTATCTTGATTTTTGGGTGGTTTCTCCCGGCTCGGATTACACGCTTCGCGTCGCGCGCGGCGATGAAAACGGCGGCAGCTACGTCATTGAGCTTCCTAAGGTCGTGGAGGGCGACTCGGGCTACTCGCTTGAGGAAACAAACAACGCCTTTGCGGCCAGCGCAAGAATAGGCTTTCTTGCCAACTCAAACAGCGTCTTGGACGCAAGCTATAACTGTTATCAAAACAGTAGATATTATAATTCAAGCTATAAAAAGCTGTCGGGAGTGTACTCCCAAAAGGGCGCTTACGCTCCACAGCTTAATAACCGTTTTACAATATATGAGCCCAACGGCGACTATACTGTCGGAAACGAGAAACGCCATTACGTTGAAACAAAGCCCTTGGGGCTTGTAGGGGAGCAAATCGCTCCCGTTTCGGTATTTGATAGACTAACGGTTCAGCTTAAAAACAACTGGGTCACCAAAACAGAAAATAATATAACCTTGGATGAAATGCTTGCCGTTTCCCTTTCGGGCAAAAAGGTTGAAAGTGCGGCGCAGGCCGAATCCATTCTTTACGATTCTTATTTGCAGGGTCAGTTTTCGCCCTACGTTACAAGAGGAAGCTTTGTAACCGAGACAGGTAAGCTTTCCGAAAAATGTGAGGACGACGGCGCGGCAACCGAGCTTGAGCTCGCCTCGCTTGAAACCTCGGGCGCTACCGAGGACGTTTATATCACAAAGCTTGAGAAAAACGTTCCGCAAAGAATAAGAATGTACGTTTGGATTGAAGGTCAGGATGTCGATTGTATTGACTCGGTACAGCTTGGCCGTGTTGCCATCAGCCTTGAGCTTGCGGCAAGTAATCAGGAATAACTTATGGAAATAAAGGAAACAAAACAAAGACGCGTTGGAAAAATAATTTCCTCAGCAGTTACCGTGCTTCTTATAGTAACCGTTTGCTTTTGCCTGTTTGTAATCGTTCAGGTAATGAGCCGCGGCTACGTTTCTATCGGCGGCCACAGCTTTTTTAAGGTCGTAACGGGAAGTATGGAGCCAAATCTACAGGTTGGCGAGCTGATTATGACTGACGACGTTCCCATAGACGACCTAAAGCTTGGGGACGTAATCAGCTTTCGCTCTCAGTCGGTGGATATGTACGGAAATATTATAACGCATAGAGTTGTTGATATAGGCAAAACTGCCGAGGGACAAACCATTCTCCTTACCAAAGGAGACAGTAACCTTTCGGCCGACGGCCAGTATGTTTATCAGTCCAACTACGTTGGAAAGGTCGTGTGGTCTTCGGGAAACAGCAAAATTTCAAGCCTGCTAAAGTTCGCAACGGGAAGCTACGGCTTTCTTGCCTGCGTGGTGCTTCCCTCGATTTTGATTTTTGCCGTTGTGATTTCAAGTAGCGTCAAAAACATAAAAAAAGATATGCAAAAGCTTATAGAAGATGAGCAAAAACAAAAAGCCGCCGCGCCCGAAAAGGCCGACGAAACCTACGAAGAAATGTGCTCAAGAATTAAACAAGAGCTTATTGAGGAGTTAAAGAGTAGTGAAGAATCCATTCAGTCAAAAACTGAATAATCCTTTTAGGAAACTGCTTTCCGCATTAGAGCCTATGCAGAGAAAAATCATTCTCCGCTTAGCTCTTCTTGTGGTTGTTCCTCTTGTCACAATTGTGCTTGTTTTTGCACAAACTCTTGCGTGGCAAACCAACGTTGTCCACACAAGCGGTGTAATGTTTTCGGCGGATAATTGGAACTTTAGCGCCGAGGTGGCTTTGGGTGGGGAGGACTTTAGCATTTCCCCCGGCGAGAGCGGTGTAATTGATATGCAGCTGTCTAACGACAGTGCCGACCTTGCCGCCGCCAGCGTAAAGGTTTCCAAAGCGCAAATCATCGAGCAAATGAGAAGCCGCCTTTATTTTTATATTGACACTTCGGCGGTTAGAAACTCCGAAACGCTCGACAAAATTTACGTAAACAGCAAAAACAGCTATACTTATACAATTTTTCCTCATAACGAGCTTGTTTTTAACGCCCAAAGCAAGACTCAAACTCTAAATTGGCAGTGGACGTACGACAATTTAGGCTATTACGTTTACGGTCAAAAAACCGAAACGGGCCATATAATCGTTGAGGAATACTTGCGCCCCATAGAATACGATTATGATTTTATGAGGACTACCTTTAATGACGACGGTAGCCTTGAAACCATCGACGGCGAGAAAACCGCCGCACAATTTATAACCGAATTTTCGCTTACCGACGGCTACGAGGGGCAAATTTCGCCCGACTCTAAGAGCGCGGAAGGCTATTATACCGTAAGCTATAACGAGGCTACGGGCTACGGCGTTTTCGCCTACCTTTGCACCCGTGACGAGATAAACGAGGGCGCTGTAAGCGATACACAGCTTGGAAATAACACCGCCGAGCTTGGACTTGCAACCGTTGAGATTACTGGTCAAAACTGTAGCTCGGACGGAACGCTTGTGCTTGACGAGGACGGCTTAAAGCAGGCCGTCAGCGCACCCGGACTTAGTATAGTTCGTCTTGATAAAGACATAGAGCTTAGCGAAACCCTTGCACTGTCCGACACCGCACAGCTTGTTATTGACCTTGGCGGACATACCCTAACCTCGTCGGCCGACACCGTATTTGACGTGCAAAACGGCGCGTCGCTTATGATAAGCAGCGGTGAAATCAGCGCAAACGGCTCGGCCGCAGTCAGCAGTAAGGGCGCATCGGTAACCCTAAATGACGTTACCGTGTCGGGCACCGATGAAGGCATAGAAATCCGCGACAATCTTGCCGATAATATGGATTCGGTTATACATATTAAAGACAGCGATATAATTGCAAACGAGGACGGTATTCTTCTTCACGCAAATGCGGATGCAACCGCTAAAAGCACAAAAATCATTGTTGAAAACAGTAATATTCTCGGTGAAAACTACGGCGGTATAGTTTGTAACGGCGCGCACTACGGCAGCGAAATCACCGTAAAAGACAGTACCGTAAAGGGTAAATACACCGCTATTTACTTCCCTCAGCGAGATAGTACTCTTAATATTGAAAACAGTACGCTCGAAGGCTATACGGGCCTTGCTGTTAAGGGCGGAGAGGTTAACGTTGTAGACTCTACCGTTATCGGAACCGGAGAGTACGTGCCCCTGCCCGACGACGCAAGCGGACTTTCCCAAAGCGGCTGGTGGGATACGGGCGACGGAATTTATCTTGAAGCCAACTATACACAGTGGCAAACCAAGATAACCATTTCGGGCGATAAAACTGTCGTGACGGGAACACAGGACGGCACACTTGCCGTTAGAAAATTCCCGACGGATACCGAAAACGCTCAAATAGAAATCTTGGGCGGCAGCTTTAGCAGTGACGTATCACAGTTTGTCGGTGAGGGCTATAGCCAAACACAAACCGACGGAAAATATATAGTTTCTAAAAATTCGTAAATCAGCTTTAGAAAGGAGATAGATATGAGCATAGACTATAAAAATAAGATTATGTCTAAAGTGTATCTTATCTCTCTTTCGCTGATTACTGTAGCGGTTTTGCTTGTCGGAACTGCTTTCGCAAGATATATGACACAGTCGGAGCATAACGTAGGCTTTGCGGCCGAAAAGCCGACCAAAATCTATCTAAATGAGGATGAGCTTTTAAATAAAACTCTTTTTCAGCCTCAAATGACGCAAATTGACGGTGAAATTACCTCAATTTTCACCCTGAAAAATTACGCTACACAGGTAAACGCCGAGGCAAAACAGGTTAAATTTAATCTAAAAGCCTTCGTTGTAAGAGGGGAAGGGTACGCGCCCGTAGAGGATGCGCCGCCCGTGCAAATCACCCTTTCGGATAACGTTAATAATCTTGTCTTTACTTCAAACGCCGAAACGGTAAGTAAAAAGACGGATTTTTATAAAACTAACGCAAAGGACGGTCAGTATTTTCGCTTTTACGAGACCGAGGAGCAGGTTTTGGAAAAAACCTACACACTTGAGGGAGAGCAAAACAGCGCCGTTACCTTTACGCTGACAGCTAAGGATATAGACTTTAACGTAAACGACCTTTACGTTTACGTGGAACTTGTAAAATAGACCGTGCAAACCCTTTTTTCGAGGAGTGATGAGATGAATCAAACTCAAAAGAACATAACTGAATACAAGCAAAAGCTCCCGCATCTTAAAGAAAAGCTTATTGCGGCGACCCTGCTGTTTGCTATAACAACGTCAATGCTTGTGACGGTGACTTTTGCGTGGGTTTCGCTTGCAATAAGTCCTGAGGTTTCAAATATCTCAACAAGCGTTGCCGCAAACGGTAACCTTGAAATTGCGCTCGCAACGGGAACCACCGAGGAATTTTCCGAGCCCGACCCCTCAAAAGTGGGCGACAGCTCGCTCGATACCCTTTTGCGCAACGTTACTTGGGGTAACTTAATAAACCTTAACGACAGTAGATACGGACTTAGCAACCTCGTTTTGCGTCCGTCGAGACTTAACGACAGTAATATTTTGGAGAAGCCTCTTTACGGCCCCGTTTACGACGGAAGCGGCCGTGTTGTTGATATGAACACAAGCTTCGGTTACTCTATTTGGAACAGCTCGATGTCGCGCTTTGAGGCTTCAAACACACTTGGCGTGCGCGCCATAACCTCAATGACGCTCGGCGAATCGGGTGAACAAAACATATATAATGCAAAGCTGGTGCTTGCCAACGACGCAAACGTTAGATTCGGTACAAATTACGAGTCTATGGCAAATAATCAGGATTATATGGACGCTCTCGCATCAATGATGACCGGCTATATGGTCCAAAACATTATGAAGGTCAACTCCTCAGCCGGAAGTATGATAGATGAAGCCGTCTTAAAGCTTGCTGACTTAAGACAGCTTTACAGTATGTATGAAACACTTATCGAACTGTTTGAGGAGCAGGCAGGCGTTTACGCTAATCTTTTAACGCTTCAGGCGGAGATAAATCAGGTAAGTAATCTTACCATTACCGCTGCGGATATCCTTGTTATGCCGTATAATAAATCGGATCAAACGGCATATAAAAAGCTTATTGAAATGGGCTTTACAACCGCCGCATCAACCGCTAAAACAGTTACAATTATAAAGGATATGGACAATTTCCTTTACGATTATTACGTATTAAAGGCTGATCTCGTCCGTATAAACGACCTTATAAGCTATTTCACAAGCCAAAGCAAAACCTCAATTAAGTGGACTGCTTGTCCCACGGTTGACGGTACTACCACAAGAATTATTGACGATATTATCAATAACCTCACCAACGTAGGTGAATGTACCATCACCGGCGGTGATTATAAAAACCTTAAAATTAAAAGCGTTGGCGCAACCGCCGCCTTAGCACTTAAGGACGCAGGCGTTTGCGAAACCAAGATTACCAACGGTATACTTTATAACGTTGATAACCGAAGCGGCGCAAGAATAAAGGGTAAAGAGTTATCCATGAGCGTTGGTACGACTATCGGAACTCAAACCATAACCTCGAACGTTTCAACCTCGGCAACCGATAACTACTTTGAAAACGAGAGAGCCTTGGTTGCTAAAACAATTAAGGAAAAATACGGCGCTCCCGAGCTCATCGCAAACGACTCCTACGGATACGCGATCGACTTTTGGGTTAGAACAAACGCCGCAAACTCCTTCCTTACCCTTCAAGGTAACGTTTTAACAAGAACCGAAAGCCACGACGTTAAGGGAAAGGACCTCGACGGCAATATGGTTCAAATTTATACAATAACCGTTAACGTTGGCGGTGAATCCGAACAGGAAACTGAGAATGCGGGCAGCGGCGGCATAAGCCTTGAGGATATGGCCGTTGTTTCCTATGACGTTTACTATTCGACCTACGTTCCCGAAGGCGAGGAAGAGGCGGTTGAATGTCTAAGATTTGCCGACAGCCATAAGGTTGTTACAAGCGAGGAACTTGGCGGAATCGAAATTCCTACACCGCTTAAAAAGGTCGAAACCGAGGAAATCGTTATCGGCTACGAAGGCGATAATAGAGTTTGGGAGGGCGAGCAGCACTCGCTTCTTACCGTTTCAAGTACCACTCAGGGTAGCGGTAGCTGTTACGTGTTCTATCCCAAGACCCCCGTTGACCAGCAAAAGAGTATTGAGCTTCTTAAATATATGAAGGTTGCATTCGTTGACGCCGACGGCGTGCTTCTCGCAACCGCTTATATGGATACCGAAAGACAGTATTCCACAACGGGCAAGGTTATAGTACCCCTTGCCCTGTCAAGCGATGCTACAAATCTCGGCACCGACCCCTTGGGTAAGGAAAAATACGGCATAACCGCTCTTGAGCAAAACGTTGCTAAGAGAGTTACCGCTGTAGTTTACCTTGAGGGAGCCGACCTTACAAACGATATGGTTCTTTCTTCGGCTGATATTGAGGGAACCTTAAACATTCAGTTTGGCAGCTCAACCACCCTCGCTCCTATTGATAACGAGGAGCTTTACAACTCTGAGCTTTATGCACAGGTTGAGTCAATCACCCCCGATTCATTCGACTATGAAACCCTCGCGGCTGACGATGAGATGACCTCTACCGTTAAGGTAAGAGTTACAGGCACACAGCCCGGCACCATGACAGCCAACTTCATTCGTTACATTAACGATACACAGGGCTCACCCGAGCAAAGCTTTACGCTGACCGACGCGGACGGCGACGGTGTATGGGAAGGCAGCTATACATTCACATACCCCGGCGAATACATTTTAACAAGCGTTAAAATCGACGGCGTTGACCGTGAGCTTCGCCTTGGCGGCGACGGGCAGTTCCCCAAGGTTGAGATAAACGGCTTTGCCTTAAGCTCGCTTGCTTATTCGATGAGCGACTTTGTTATGACCGACGCCCCTTCATATACAGGCTCGGTGTCGCTCGCGTTTAGAACAAATGACCCCGCCAAAATGCCCACCACCGTGCTCGGTAAGTTTATTCGTGAGGACGGCAGCGGTACGGTTAACGTAAACTTTGCATATAACCCAACTTTGGGAACTTGGCAGGGAAGCGCAAACTTCGTTGCCTCAGGTATTTATACCATGCAGTACGTGGTTCTTGACGACCAGTACGTCGAGCTTGCCGAGTCAATGCGTAAAACGGTTGACCTGACGCTCGGAATGAAGGTAAACGTTGCAACCACCTCGCCCACCACCATTTTCTACGGTGAAGAGGGCGCTCCAACCTCGCTTCAAATGCAGGTTGAAATTCTTGATAACAATAGAGATATTGTTCCGAATCTTGCAGGTGCATCTCTTGTCTATACTATGACAGGAACCGAAACCTTGTATGCGGCGCTTGAATACAACTCGGGCGCAAGCTGTTACGAGGGTGAGTTCCCCGTAGAGTCGGGAACTTGGAAATTTAAGCACGTTTCGGTTGAAATAGGCGATGATTCGAGCAATAACCTGTATAACGTAAATGCGGATGCTCCTGTCTTTACTGTAGTTCCGCCTACACCGCCCTCTTACGTTGATAATGCCGCTCAGTCGGTACAGTACATTAAGGACGCAAACGGAAGCGCAAACTTTACTGTAACCTTAAAGGAATCCAGCTCGGCTACAGTTTACGCTAAGCTTATCAATAAGGATACAAACGAGGTAAGCTATATCCCCGGCGTGCTTGATACAAGCGTAAACGACACCTATAGCTACCTCTTCTCAATTGACGATAGCGGAATTTGGGAGTTTGCAGGCGTCAGCGTATACGGCGTATTTGATGAAAATCAAAACTACCACGCTGTTCCCGAAACTATGGACGACGACACCTACCTTACAGGTATGATCTTTGATGCCGAGTCTACTCAAGGTGCATTTGTTGAGCGTCAAATAGTTGTACTTGCTCAAAAGGATATTTCCATTTCCTTTAACTTTGCAAACGCATCAAATAACGTTAACAACGTAAATAAGATTGTTACACTCGGTAAGGATGACAGCGGCAACGTAACGGCTGAGTTTATGGATGAGCATAAGCTCGCAAACGGCGCTGTTACTGTTAATATCAACGATAGCGCAAACCTCATTTCAAGAGGATACTTTGAGCTCAGCGATATTTCACTAAGCTATAAGTACGGAAACACAACCGACGCAAACGGCGCACTTTACGGTGGGTATACAAGCGACAGGTATGCTGCACTTCAGAACACCAATATTGGTGAGTTTAAGTTCGTTCATGATAGCGGCGCAAGATTTGTTTTAACAAGTGACGGAAATAATGCTTTAATCTTTAATTATGCCGCTCAGTATAACCCCGATGAATTTAAGTATACCCTAACCTCGTCGTATAATACCACAGTTAACAATACCGTTTCGGTTTCAACTAATGAAGCGTATAAGATTGAAGTGTACTCAAAGGCGCCTACGGCAACTATTACAGCAATTTCGCCCACGGGCAGTAATCCCACAAAAATTACATATACTACCACGAGTATTCCGTGGTATCAGGGCGGAGGAACACAACCAACCTTTACTGCGGGCACAAGCCTTACAAGCTCCTTTGATAAAAGTGCAAACACTGCTACTTTATACGCAGTTGCTAGCGTGGATAACTCTACCCAAAGACACGGTGGCTTTACACAACCAACCTTGACGTTAACCATAGCAGGTGTTGACAGCACAAGTACCGTAAGCTTAACCCTACCCGGTGGTTCTGCCAGCGCGGTCGAGTTCTCTCGTACGGGCAATGGCACGGTAACAAAAACGTTGGGCGCGGTTTCACAGATAAAGTCTTGGACCTCTAACGTGATTCTAACTCATACGCTTAATGCGTATTACGGACACGAAACCCAAACCATTTCGTCTATGACTATAACCAGAGATGGTGTGACCTATAGCGTAGACCTTGAGAAGCCCATTACAATCAGCAATCCAAGCTCTGTTAACCAATCATAAATGTTCGGTTATTACAAAACAACCTTAAATTTAAGAAAACAAGCCCCGAAACCCTCGGGGCTTGTCAAAACATTTAAAATCATCCCGTTCATTTTGTTAAAAAGGAGGTACCATTATGAGTCGCACTAAAAAAAGCTTTGCCGCAACAGTGGTGTGCTTTGTAATAATTTCAACGGTTTTGTCGTCCATAATGGGACTCACCGCCTTTGCCGCTAAAACCGGCGGTAGCTGCGGAGAAGACTTAAAATGGTCCTTCTCGGCAGGAACGCTCACCGTAACGGGTAAGGGAGAAATGGAAAACTATAACGAAAAGGTTTTGGCGCCGTGGTATGACCTGCGCGACCAAATCGTTTCGGTAAGGCTTCCTAAAAAGCTTGAGTCGATAGGCAGTCTTGCGTTTTATGACTGCGTTAATCTAAAAGCGGTTGAAATCCCCGAAGGCGTCACAAAAATCGCGGACAAAGCCTTTTATAACTGTACGGGGCTTTTAATGGCACATTTGCCCGATAGCCTTAAGCAAATCGGTAAAAGCGCATTTTATAACTGCGAAAAGCTTTGCTCGGTAAATCTACCCTCAAAGCTTGAGGTTATATCGGATAAAGCCTTTTTCTTGTGCAAAAGTATCGTAAGCATTACCATTCCCGAAACGGTTGAAACGCTCGGCAAACAGGCCTTTGCGTACTGCGAAAGCCTTTTGAGAGTAGAGATAAAAGCGCCCTTAAAAGCTATCCCCGAATGGTGCTTTTACGGCTGTAAGTCACTTGCCGAAATTAAGCTTCCCGCAACCGTAACCGAAATTGACGATTACGCCTTCAAAAAATGTGATAATCTTTATACGGTTTATCATTCGGGCGATAAAAATACCGTAAAATCTATTAGAAATCAAATCGCCGAGGACGTTCCGAGTCTAAGCCATGGCGGCTACGTTTCCGCAGGAGATTTAGAGGAAACGACGCAAAGCACCACGGTCGACGACGGTGACGGAAAGGTAAATCAAACCACCACAACCGTCACAAATAAAGACGGCGCAACCGTTGTAACTCAGGTTGAAAGCCAAAAACAGCCAAATAGCGACAGCAGCCATAGCGTTCATATTACCATCACCGTAGACGGTGAAAACGGCTGGACCGACGCGATTTTAACCCTTAGACAAAGGCTTAATGAAATAAACGAGAGCTACGCTCTTGACAGTAAACTTGACGGTATAAAAGTAACGCTGTATCTTGTAAACACAAGCACCGTCAATGAGCATTTCCTAAAAGAACTCGCAGGCCGAAAAATACTGCTTGAGGTCATTGACGCGAATTCGAGCACATGGACGATTGATTGCAGCACCTTAAAATATGAAGACGTAAAGAAGGACGTCGGCGTTTCGTACACAGTTTCCGAGCCCTCCTCAAAGATAGAGGACGAGCTTGGCACCGACGACTGCTATCAGGTCGTATTCGACCAAACCACAAAAACAAACACTAACGTCGTCATCTCACTGCCGAACACCGCGCCCAATTCCTACGCCTACCTGTATCAAATAGTTTTTGGCAAGCCTAAAAAGCTTCAGGCAACGGTTGTTGACAGCGACGGAAACGCTCATTTCTACCTTTCTTCCATAAGTAAAGGCACTAAGTACGTTGTCGGTATAAACGTGCCGAATGAGTCTAAAAACGATGCTATAATCCCCGATAGCGCAAGCGACGTTTACGGCGCAATTGCAAGGCTCGAAAAAATTGAGTACGTTTCGGGAACACAAAGAACCTTAGCAGGCTTTACCCTTGGGCAAATTATTTTAATCGCCTTAGGCGCGCTTGTCTTTATCGGCATTGTGGTCGGCATAATTATGTTTATGCTGTTTAAGCAAAATCCGCAAAGATTTGCTTCGGCAGGCAACACAAAAGCAAAATCAAACGCAATTAAATCAATTTTTAAATCCAAGAAAAAATAATTAAAAATCCGCCCATTTTTTTGGGCGGATTTTCTTGCATTTGGCCAAAGAAACAATTATAATAATGTAAATAAATCCGAGGAGGAATATGCTGTGCTCGAAAAAATATTCAAACTTAAGCAAAACAACACAAACGTAAAAACCGAAGTAATTGCAGGTATAACCACCTTTATGACAATGGCCTATATTTTGGCCGTCAACCCGAGCATATTAGCCGACGCGGGTATGAACCCTACGGCTGTACTGCTTGCAACCGCAATCGCTTCCTTTATCGGCACGGCTTGTATGGCACTTATGGCAAACCTGCCCTTTGCCCTGTCCGCAGGCATGGGCCTTAACGCTTACCTTGCCTATACGGTAGTACACGGTATGGGTTATTCGTGGCAAATTGCACTGCTTGCAGTGTTTGTTGAGGGACTTATCTTTATAATTCTCTCGCTTACCAACGTGCGTGAAGCTATTTTTAACGCCATTCCTCTAACCTTAAAACGCGGCGTGTCGGTTGGTATCGGACTTTTTATTGCTTTCATCGGCCTGCAAAATGCAGGTCTTTCGGTAGACTCATCTACACTTGTTACCATCACAAGCTTTACCGAAAACTTCAGCACTCACGGCATTTGCGCGCTTCTTGCGGTAATCGGCCTTTTGTTTACTGCCATACTGCATATCCGCAAGGTTAAGGGCTCTATTTTGATTGGTATTGTTGCAACTTGGGTTTTGGGAATTATATGTCAGCTTGTCGGCCTGTATACCCCTGCAGCCGAGCAAGGCTTTTATTCGCTAATTCCCACAGCTATTGTTTCAGTAGACTTTTCTTCAATCGGTGAAACCTTTGGACAGTGCTTTAAGATAGACTGGAGTAGTATCCGCATTATAGATTTTATCGTTGTAGTTTTCGCATTTTTATTTGTTGACGTGTTTGATACCCTCGGCACCCTTATCGGCGTAGCAACCAAGGCAAATATGCTTGATAAGGAAGGCCGCCTTCCCGGCATAAAGCCTGCCCTGCTTGCCGACGCTATCGGCACTTCAGCGGGCGCTGTGCTCGGCACCTCAACCGTTACAACCTTTGTAGAGTCGGCTTCGGGCGTTACCGCAGGCGGCCGCACAGGTCTTACCGCAATGGTAACAGGCGTACTGTTTTTACTTTCAACCTTGTTCGCACCGCTGTTTACAGCCATTCCGTCCTTCGCTACTGCGCCTGCGCTTATTATGGTAGGCTTCTTGATGGTTAGCTCGGTTACTGAAATCCGCTTTGACGACGATAATTTGACCGAAGCCATTCCTGCATATATCGCAATCATTGCAATGCCGCTGTTTTATAGCATCTCCGAGGGCATCAGC
>CAZDLQ010000001.1:0-28827 GCA_964506315.1 uncultured Oscillospiraceae bacterium | reverse complement strand
TTCCTATGATTCTTTACAACGTTCCTTCAAGAACAGGCTGTAACATTCTTCCTACAACCTATCTTGAGCTTTCAAAGCACCCCAACATTGTTGCCACCAAGGAAGCTAACGGAGATATTGTTTCGGTTGCTAAAACAAGAGCACTTTGCGGCGACGCGCTTGACATTTATTCGGGCGATGACGACCAAACCGTGCCCATTATGTCACTTGGCGGCATCGGCGTAATTTCGGTGCTTTCAAACATTTTGCCTCGCGAAACTCACGAGATTTGCAAGCTTTTCTTTGAGGGCAAGGTTAAAGAGGCAAGTGACCTTCAGCTTTCTATGATTTCTATGATTTCGGCACTTTTCTGTGACGTTAACCCCATTCCCGTTAAGGAAGCGCTTAACCAAATGGGTATGAACGTTGGCTCTTGCAGAATGCCTCTTTGCGATACAACCGAGGCAAACCGCAAGTTTATAGCTGAGCAGCTTAAGCTTCATAACCTTATTTAAACCAAATAAAGAGGTTTTAAAATGACTAAAATTTTACTTTGCGGTAGCGCAGGAAAAATGGGCAAGGCAGTAAAAAATGCGGTCGCAGGCCGTGACGACGTAGAAATCGTCGGCTGTGTAGATGTTAGCCTTACAACCGACGCGTCAAAGGGCGAATTTGCTTCGTTTGCGGACGTTGTGGGCGAGTATGACTGCATTGTTGATTTTTCCCACCCCGCAGTTTTAAAAAGTGAACTCGATTTTGCGCAAAAAACAGGCACACCGCTTGTTTTATGCACAACCGGTTTTTCAAGCGAGCAGCTTGAGAGTATAGAAAAAGCGGCCGAGAAAAGTGCAATTTTCTTCTCGGCAAATATGTCGCTTGGCGTAAATTTAATGGTTTCGCTTTGTCAAAAGGCAGCGCAAATTCTTGGCGATAGCTTTGATATTGAGATTATTGAAAAGCACCACAACCAAAAAATTGACGCTCCCAGCGGAACGGCGTTAAAGCTTGCCGACGCAATCAACGAGGCTTGCGACAATAAATACGTCTACACCTATGAGCGACAAAGCGTGAGGGCCAAGAGAGATAAAAAGGAAATTGGTATTCACGCGGTGCGCGGCGGCAACATTGTCGGCGAGCACGAGGTGATTTTTGCAGGACACGACGAGTGTTTTTCGCTAAAGCATAGCGCAACCTCTAAAGAGGTATTTGCGGTCGGTGCTGTAAACGCGGCGGTCTTTATGCACGGCAAAACAAGCGGAATGTTCAGCATGAAGGATATGTTCTAAATTAAACAAAAATCCCCACCGAGAAATCGGTGGGGATAGTTTTTTTGTATGGTTTTTTAATACATATTTATTCCGAATAAGGTGCATATTGGTTTTAAAAAGCGGAATTTGGTCGCCGCCTTTTTAAGAAGCTCAGCAATTGCGCAAATGAGAAGGATTGTAATAACAGCGCCGATAAAAGCCTTTAGTGTGTTTCTATAATACCTTATGCTAAAGTTAAGCACTCGGCGCGACACCATATCGTAAAGCTTAAAGAACCAATACTGTGATGCGATTATTATTAGGGTGTTTTTTCCTAAATACGAAAGTATTTTATTGCTTTTAAGGAAGGGGACGTTTTCGAATAAAATGATGTAAAAAAGCACCGAGAAAACAGCGCCGATAAAGCAGTACAATGCGTTTCCGAAATGGCCGCCCGTATAGGTAACCTGTGTGTGATTTAAAACCATCGAGAAGAGTACACTTACTCCAAGGGATATTATCGCCGCCAAAACAAGAACCGCACGCTTTTTATGAATAACATCGCTGTATTTGTCGTAAAAAGGCTTGGATATATTTCCTAACGCGTAAAACAGTAAACACGGGGGAAGAATGTTCAGCTTTAAGAAAACGTTGTTTTGGGGTAGGAATACCCAAAGTGCAATTAGTACGGGAATACAAATATACTTGCCGTAGGGTAGCTTTTCTATAAAGAAGAAGCAAATACACGACATATAAAGCATAAGCAAGGACCAAATAGGTGAGTTCCAGCACACCTCGCCGTCTAATAGGAAAAATAATCTAAAGGTGTCGTAAAATGAGTCGCCAAAAAGCAAGCCTACGGCGCAGGACACAACGTTCCACGCAAGGAAGGGAACAAATATCGACTTTGTTTTCTTGGCGATATATTTTAGAGCGTTTCCGTTTGAGTTGTTATGCAAAAAGCCCGACAAAAAGAAGAATAAAAACATTATAAAGGAACGAATGTGCATTTCGAGCATTTGATGGCAAGCCAAGTGTACAAAGGTAACGTAAAAAATACAAAAACCCTTTAGCGAATCGATCCATTCTATACGTTTCATTTTGTCACTTCCTTTGCCTACCCTATTGCGCTTTTGCAGGTGCTTTAACAATACATTTTAGTATTATATCATCTTTATTAAAAATTTACAATAGTCTAAATGGAATAATTTATTATAGCACGATTTATTTTTTTAGAGTTTTGGCAAAGCGTAGAAGGGTGGATTTGTCGTTTGGCAGGCGGTCGCAAATTACCTCGTTTAAAATTAGGCTCAGGGCTTTGCCGATTTGCGCGCCCTTAAAGCCAAGAGAGGCGAGGTCGCCGCCCGAAAGAGCAAGCCGTGATAGAGAAAAGCACTCGCCGTTCTCTAAAATTTCGTTTATTAGGGCGTTTAATGCTGCGACGGCGGTTTTGTCTATTTTGCTCGCGGCAAGCTGAAGGTGTGCGGCGGATAAAAGCTCGTTTTGGGTGAGGCTCGACAGCAGTTTTTTAACATCGATTTTGTTTAAGGCCGAAAGCCGAGGGATAGAAGTCAGCGTTAAGACGTGTTTTACCGTTTTGTTATCCGACTTTAAAGAGGTTAAGGCTGTTTTTATGGTTTGCTCGTCGCAGTCTAAAAACAGTGCGGCAAGGCGGTTTTCAAAGGCGCAGTTATCAAGTCTTGAGATGGTTTGGGCGGCTTTTTTATAAAAATCTTGCCCCTTAAAGAGCCCTAAAACAAACTCGAAAACCTCGTAAAATTCTATTAAGACGGCGTGGGCGTTTTTGCCGCAAATCAGTCTTTTAAGTTCGGTGAAAATTCGCTCTTTTGACACGTGGGAGAGCAGGTGATAGTTTTGCAAAACGGCTTTTTTGGTATTGCTTTCAATTTCAAAGCCGAGGCAGGCGGAAAACCTAAGGGCGCGAAGAATACGCAGTGCGTCTTCGCGAAGGCGCGCGTCGGCATCGCCGACAGCGCGGATAAGCTGCGCGGATATATCCTCTATGCCGCCGAAAAGGTCAATGTAGCCGACTGATTTGTTGTAGGCGATGGCGTTCATTGTAAAGTCGCGGCGCGAAAGGTCGGCCTCAAGGCTACCGCCAAAGGCGACGCTGTCGGGGTGACGGCAGTCGGAGTAAGAGCCTTCGGCGCGGAAGGTGGTAATTTCAAGGTGGTGTCCGTCGACAAGTGCCGTGACGGTGCCGTGGGCGATGCCCGTTTCAATAAGCTTGAAGCCGCTAAGTGCCGATTTCACCTCATCGGGCGTTGCCGAGGTGGTGATATCGTAGTCGGAGATGGGAAGCGACAAAAGGCTATCCCTAACGCAGCCGCCAACCGCAAAGGCCTCAAAGCCTCGGGAGCTGAGTTTATCAATAACCGTTTGAGCGTATTTTGGAAGCTGCATTTTTTCACCTCGTTTCGTGTTTAATTTAAGTATAATACATTTCGCTCAAAAAAACAACAAAAGAAAAACGCACATCGGGAGGGTGAACCGATGTGCGTCCGATGTCCAAGGGGGACACCATGAAAAAAATCTCGCACCTTGGCCCTTGCGGCGGAGCCTTGGTGTACTTTTATTATAAATCCTAAAATGGTAAAAGTTGTAACAACAATGTAAATAAAATAAAAACATTTGCACAAATCAAGATAAAAATATAGATTGAAATTTATCGGCAAAAATGATATAATGAATTGTATTTTTTTAAAAGGTGGACGTTTATGAAAAATAAAGGCTTGAAATTTATAACCTCGGCGGCGCTTGTGGCGGCGTTATACACCGCGCTCACGCTTGTGGCGGCGCCCATTAGCTTTGGACCTGTGCAAATCAGGATAAGCGAGGTGCTGACGGTTTTGCCCGCGGTTTTTCCGCCCTCAATAGTGGGTCTTTCGCTTGGCTGTTTTCTCTCGAACCTAATAGGCTTTCTCGCGGGGCTTAATCCGCTCGGACTTATAGACTGTTTAGTGGGAACGAGCGCGACGCTTGTGGCGGCGCTTCTTTCTTACGCGGCAGGCAGGCATTTTAAAGGCTTCTTGCGTGGATTTTTAGCGGCACTTTCTCCGATTGTGATAAACGGACTTTTTATCGGAATGGAAATTGCATTTGTGGTTATTGGCGATTTTTCGTTTCAAACGACGGCGCTTTCCTGTCTATACGTGGCACTCGGCGAAGTGCTTCCTTGCGCAGTCGGCGCAGTTTTGTTTTTGCAAAGCAAAAACAGTATTATAAATAAAATTTTAAAATAGCGAAAATTAAAAGACACCGTTTTATAGACGGTGTCTTTTTTGTTGCAATTTCAAAAACAATATGGTAAAATATTCTTGCGAAGCCAACTGAATATAATTACAAGCACTATACACCAAGAAATTGGTGATTTTTTGCGTTGTTTTTGTGCCCAACAAAACGAATTTGATAAAAATGCAAATTCCATCAATGTTGGGTACATGGTGCTGTTATATTGAATTGGTTTCGCGACTATCGGGGTTTGCGTTTTTTGTGCGGCTGCTTCGGTAGCCGCACTTTTTATTTTTAGGGGGATTTTAAATGAAAAAATTTTTGTCGGGGATATTGACAATTGTTATGATAATATCACTACTACCTATGTCGTCATTCACATCATCAGCGGCAACGGTTACATATGATCCGGATGCAGCTATTGCATATGCAAAGGCACATTATAACGATGGCAAGGGAAAGTGTGCCGAATTCGTATCCGACTGTTTAAAGGCCGGCGGTTTTACAGCTGTTTATAATACTTATGCAAAAAATCTGGGTAGAGAATTACAGGAGTATGGTACAAAGATTACATGTACTGGGTGGTCATCAAATTCTCGTTTAAAGGCTTCTATGTTTAAGAGTACATTGTCAAAGGGCGATGTGATTATTTGGGAAAATGTAAGTGGTGCTACGGATACCGGACATGCAATGTTATATTCAGGCAAAACCAATAGCGAGGGCGAAATTTTAGTATATGCACATAATAATCCAAAGGATGAAGAAGCTATTACACCAAGTTCAAGCGCTTCTGTGGTGTATGCGATTCATTTAACTTCATGTACTCACAAAGACAACAACAATAAATCTTTATTTAACAATGTGGGTATTTGTACAAAATGTACTTATCAGTATCCATATGACACTGGACTTAGTGATTCGATTCAGGGTACTTATAGGGTTATTTCTGGCGAAACGGTAGCTGTGAGGACGGGTCCTTACAAATATTGCGAGGAAAAATACACTTTAACAAGCGGTACGCTCTATGTTTATGGAACAGTACAAAATCATTATCCACATACATGGTATAAGGTGAAATATAACGGTAATGATTATTACGTTTATGACGGAATAGAACCTGCACCGCACACCCACACGTTATCGTGGGGTTATGAATCAGTACATCCACACAAGCAATACAAAAAATGCTCTTGCGGATATTATGCTACCACAAGTAGTACTACAAAAAAGAGTGGATGCACAACTTGCTATCCAACAGTATCCTACGGCAGCACCAACCCAGATGACTATGAGATTCCCGAACGCTCTTTAGTATATTCGTCTTCGTCGTCAACTATGACGGGTGAAGATGTTGCATGGGTACAATCGGTGTTGTATCAATTAGGATACAGTATTGATATTGACGGTCGATACGGACCTAATTCAGCTGCAACAATCAAGGAATTCCAATCTGATTATGGCTTGGAAGTTGACGGACATTGCGGCCCTGCTACCCGGGCTAAATTATTAGAGCTTTGGAATGCTAAGAAGCATACGCACTCATATTCTTCTACATACTACGATACAGCCCATCCTCACAAAGAATATAAAAAGTGCTCCTGCGGCGATATTCAGTACACAGGCGCAAATAATACTTCGTGGAACACAACTCGCTACGATACCGCCCATCCACACAAAAAATACAGAGTTTGCTCCTGCGGTTATACCGAAAGCACAGGTAGTTATCAAACCGTAAACACTTGCGATAGCTGTATACAGGAGTCTTTTGCCACAAGAAGCAGATATAATAATCGAACTTATGATGTTTATATGATGAGCACCACGTGGGCTAAGGCCAAGGCATTTTGTGAATCTAAGGGCGGACATTTATTAGTTGCCACTGATAAAGCGAAGGATGAGAATGCACATATTGCTTCATTGATTACTGATAGTAATGTTTGCTGGATTTCAGGCTCAGAAAATAGATATATGACTGCCGGAGCGGCAACCGATTCTAACACAACAGCAAATATGTTTATTTGCGAATATGATCCCTATACAATTACTTATGACGCAAACGGCGGCGAGGGCGAATTGCTACCAAGAATTAAAGCGCATGATGAAACAGCGTATTTATATGTTGATGCACCCACTCGCGATGGATATAAGTTTATTGGCTGGTCGAAAGATCCTAATGCTACATCGGGTTCGTATTGGTATGGTGCTTCATATACGGAAAACTCAAGTGTAACATTGTATGCGATATGGAAAAAGGATTCGTTTGGCGAAGTATATGATAGCGACAACAATTTATATTATTATAGCTATAAACTTGACGGTGTAAACATTTCTCGAGGAGCTGCAACTGTAATTCTTTATAATCAAGAATATGGTAGCAACACTATGACAAATGAATATGGTTGCGAGGCTGCGGTTGATGCAACAGGAAAGGTTATTTCTAACGTTTATGGCGTGGGCTGTGAAATGATTCCCGATGGTGGATTTGTGTTATCGGCGCACTCATCCTTGGATAATGTTTTTGTAAAGGATTATGTAAAGGTTGAAAATTACGTATATTTTGATTCATCAAGTGAAACGGTATATGTTTTTGAAACCCAAGAAAAGATGAATGAGTTTGTCTCTTGCAGATATGGACACAGTAGTACGGAACTTATAAAAGGTCAAGTAGAGCCAACCTGTATAGAAGTTGGATACACGTTATATTACTGTCAATATTGCGGAACGGAATATAGGGAGGACTATATTGATGCTATCGGACACGATTATACAATAAATGATATTTCTCCCACTTGTACGGAGGACGGATATACATCGTATTATTGCAATATTTGTGGTGATAAGTATAACGAAAATTACGTTGGCGCAACAGGTCACAGCTACGAATCGACAGTAATTGCACCGACCTGCTCGTCAAATGGGCAGACGGTTCATACATGTACAGCTTGCGGTAACAGTTACGTTACCGATGAGATTTCGCCAACATTTAATCACGAATATTACGTTTACGAAGAAAAAGAGGCAACCACTTGCTCGCCTTTGGATACTGACGGTTACGGTTACGAAAAAGTGAAGTGTAAAAACTGTGAAAGTACAGAGGAATATGCTGTTTTGCTTTCACACAACTACGTGGATAATATCTGTGTAAATTGTGGAATTGCCGAAAAATACACCTTTAACGTAATAGTGCCCGAGCCGATTGTCGGCGAAAAAATACCATCGTATTTTTCGCCGGAAATTGAAGTATATCCCACGCCGATTATACATGAATGGGGTTGTGAAGGAAAATGGGTAGTTTCTACCGACGGAATTAACTTTACTACCACAACTAAAGGCGATGTTTTTGAGGCAGGCAAATATTATGCACTTACGGTTGGTGCCGGTAGTCTTCATCCGGATGATTTTGATTTTGTAAACGGAAAAGAGTACACAACGTTCACGATGAATGTATTCTCAATACAGGGTAACTGTGAGTACGAACCGTATATTTGTTATATTTCAGATAAGCTTGTATGCTCTATTCACAATTTTGTAGTAGGAGAGGTTATAGCACCAACTACCACATCACAGGGTTACACAATTTACACTTGCGAAAATTGTGGTGCAACCGAAAACCGCGACTTCACACCTGTGATTACAATAAACGGCGTACAAAATATGCAAATTACTGCAACTGATAAAGATATTACAGTAACGTGGGACGCTATTGAGGGCACAACCAAATACAACCTTTACGTTAAAAACGAAGAGGGCGAAACGATTATCACAAGAGCGCTCGCAGCCGATAAAACAAGCGTTACTCTCTCTTGGCCGAGTGAGCTTGAGTGGGATAAAAATTATGTAATCGGTATTAGAGCAAAAACAACAAAATGGCTCGATACAGTTTATAAGGATGCCGCTTTAGTAGTAGGTGATAGAATAGTAGACGTTAAAACCGAGTCGCTTGGTAGAACTATTAAGGTTGATTGGAGAGCTTATGAGGGCGCAACCTTGTATTACGTGTACGTATACGAGAAGGGTGCATATCCTACGGTTTTAACAAGTGTAGGAACGACTACAAATTCAGCAACCATTATCAATGCAATCAATCCTGAGGTAGACTATGAGGTACGCGTGATTGCGACCAGGGGTGTTGCCAAGATGGCGACTGCTGATGCGCTCTCGGTTGACGTAAGGCTTAACGTCTTTGCTCCCGATACCTTTAGTGAGCGCGGTATTACACCTAATAAAGTTGCTGTAAGCTTTGATATGGTGCGTGGCGCGGACAAATACTGGACATATCTCACTCCCGTAGACGGCGGTGAAACAATTACAAGAGCATCTAACAAGGCGATTGCCGCAGTTAGCGGTCTTGCGCCCAACACGACCTATAACGTACAAATCCAAACAAGAATAGTCGATGCTGACGGCACTGCGCACTATAGCGGAATGTCCGAAATACTTGGCACAATCACCACAACTGATTGGGAAGACGCAGGATTTACCGCAATTGCAACCGATAATGGTGCGGAGCTTACCTGGAAGGCGCATACAAATGCCATTAGATACTATATTTGCCGTTCGGCAAACGGTGGCAAGACATTCAAAAAGATTGCTACTATAGACGACGGTACAGTAGTAAGCTACACCGATGCAAATGCTAAAAACGGCTTTGTTTACGCTATAGCAGTTCAGGTACAAGACGATTTTGTTACCACAAGAAGCTCGCTTATTAAATCGGAAGCCATTGTAAAATAATCGAAAATATGACAAGCTAAAACCCCTCCACATAAGCGGAGGGGTTTTCTTTTTGTGTTTTTTAATTAAATTCTATCCTTAAACCAAATATCCTTTACCTCAAAGGTTTTGGCGTTGAGGTAGGAGAGGGTGCAGGAAGGCTCAAAGTTAAAGCCCAAATGATACGAGCAAAGGGCCTGATAGCTAAAGCCAGCGGCTTTGTCGGCGGCGTAGGTTTTGCCGTATTTGCCGTCGCCCCAAATGGCGTGGCCCAAATGGGCAAGGCTGGCCCTTATTTGATGGGTGCGGCCTGTTTTAAGCTCGATTTCTATGAGCGCGCGGCCGCTTCCTTTGGAGATTACCTTGTAAAGACTAATGGCGGTTTTGTAGTCGGCAAGCGGCTTTTCGCTCACTAAAACGCGGTTTTCGTCCTCTAATTTTTTAAGGTAAAGCACGATTTCGCCCGAGTTTTTCTCGGGCGCGCCGTGGGTTAGGCAAAGATATTTTTTTATGACGCGGCGCTCTTTAATAGCGTCGTTCATTTCTTTTAGCGCGGCAGCGTTTTTGGCCGCGATGACTATGCCGCAGGTGTTGCGGTCAATGCGGTTGCAAAGCGCAGGCGCAAAGCTGTTCTCGTTTTCAAAATCAAATTCCTTTTTATCGTAGAGATAGTGCAGTATACGGTTGATTAGAGTGTCGGCACCGCCGCCGTCAAAATCGTGTACGGCAAGGGCAGGGGGTTTGTTTACAAAAATAACGTTGTTGTCCTCGTAAACTATATCGAGCCCTACGGGAGCCGCCAAAAACAAGGCTTTATTTGCCTTTTCCTCAAAAAACTCGTCATTTATATAAAGCGACAGCAGGTCGCCCAAATTTAGCCGATGCTTTGCATCGGTTATTTTTTTGCCATTTATGCGCACCCTGCCTTTTCTTATGGATTTTTGCACAAGCGAGGCAGGCATACTCGGGAGAGTTTTAAAAAGAAACTTGTCAAGACGCTGATCGCAGTCGTTTTTATTGATGGTAATCTCGCGCATTTTATCCCTCCCAATTTAGTATAAAAACATTTTAGCACACAAGCGTCTTTTGAGCAAGAGGAATTAAAAAATTCAAGAATGTCCATTCAAGGTGCAAAGTGTGTATTAAGATGGATTTGTAAGAAATTTTCGGGAGGCGAAAATATGAGCAGCTATAAAGAGCTTATTGAGCAGTACAAAACCCAAATCCGACTTCTCGAAAAGAGAGTGGACGAGCTGACGCGTGAGCTATACTGTCTTGATGGCGGACACAGGGACGAGCTTTACATTAGAATTGCACTCCTAAACGGAGAGATCGACGATATGTGGGACTCGATAAATATGATGAAAAAATACTAAAGGCGGTGAGGTATATGAAGAAAAATGAGAAAGACGACTTTGAAGCCAAAAGCCGCAAACGCGCGCAAAAGCTCATTCGGCTTTATATGAAGGAGCTCGCGCGGCCCGAGCGACTTGAGAGTGCACCTGTAAATCACATAGCGTCGGCGCTTGCGACGCTTGTGGACAAGTTCGGGCGTGACGAGCGTCAAAGTGATGATAACACGATGATTATCACGCACCAAATACCGAGAGCCGAGGTAGATAGCAGTGAGGTTTAATCTTGATTACACCCCGACCGAAAAGCAAAAGCTTTTTCACGCATCCTCGGCTGACGAGGTACTGTACGGCGGCGCGGCAGGCGGCGGAAAAAGCCGCGCGATAGTTATGGAAGCGGTGCTTGACGCGCTTGAGCACGCAGGGATAGACAGCTATCTTTTTAGGCGCACCTATCCCGAGCTCGAAGCTACGCTTGTTGCCGAGGCGATACGCTGTACTCCAAAGGAGCTTTACAGCTACAGCAAAACCACTCACGATATGAAATTCAAAAACGGCTCAACACTGCATTTTAGGTTTTGCCGCAATATGCAGGACGCCATAAAGTACCAAGGCTGTGAGATGCACAGGCTTTATATCGACGAGCTGACGCACTTTCCGCAGGAAATTTACGATTACCTAAAGACGAGGCTGAGAACGCCGAAACGGCTTGGCATTAAGCCCAAGATAAGACTTACCACCAATCCCGGCTCTATAGGACACGGCTGGGTAAAGGCAAGTTTTATAGACGGCAAGACGCCGTTTGAGGTGCACAAAATTCGCGTGCGGTCACAGTTGCTCGGTGAGGAGAGGTACGTTACGCGGCAGTATATCCCCGCCTACGCAACCGACAATCCACACCTTACAAGCGACTACATAATCGAGCTTGAGCAAAAGCCGCCTGCCTTGAGAAAGGCGCTACTGCTCGGTGACTGGAATGTGTTTGACGGGCAGGTTTTTACCGAGTTTGTAAACGACAGCGCGCACTACAAGGACAGGCTTTTTACCCACGTTATAGAGCCGTTTGTTATTCCTGACGACTGGCAAAGGTACAGGAGTCTTGACTGGGGCTACAGCAGGCCGTTTTCGGTTGGGTACTGGGCGCAGGACGGCGACGGGCGGCTTTACAGGTATGCCGAGATTTACGGCAGTGCCAAGGACGCTGTAACGGGACTTACAATAAGTCCCAACAAGGGTATGAAGCTGCCACCAAACGAGGTGGCGGCACTTATTAAAAAATACGAGGAGCGTTACGAAAAGGGCAGGCGAATTATCGGCATTGCCGACCCCTCGATTTTTGATCAAAGCCGCGGCAGTGACGGTTGCATTTCCTCAATTTTCGAGAGGCAGGGAATTTATTTTGAGGGAGGAGATAACGAGAGAATTGCGGGCAAGATGCAGCTGCATCACAGGCTTAATTTTGACGAGCGCGGTATCCCGATGATGTATGTTTTCACAAACTGCCGCGACTTTATAAGGACCATACCCGCGCTTACCTACGACAGTATGTGTGTTGAGGATATCAATACGCAGGGCGAGGACCACATATACGATGAAACGAGATATATGTGTATGTTCAGGCCTATCGTAGAGCGAAAATCGGCGGCGGAAAGGACTGTGCCGTCGTTTGATCCGCTCGACCTTTTTGAGCGGCCTAAAGTTAAAAATCCGTATGCATATTAAGGAGGATATTATGGAAAAAACTGTAAATTTATTTGGACACGAGCTTACCATTTCGGAAAAGCAAAAATCACCTCTTTCAAAAGAGGAAATTTCGTCGATGCTCTCGGCGCTCGCTGACTACAAGAGAGCCAAAGAGAGCTTTGACAGGAAGCTTATCGAAAACGAAAACTGGTTTAAGGGCAACGCTTGGCAGTACATTAGCCGAAGCGGAAAAAACGATACCGATTTTCGTCCTGCAGGCACCTATCTTTTAAACGGCATTTGGCACAAGCACGCTGAGGCGATGGAAAACTATCCGCAGCCCGTTTTTTTGGAGCGTGAAAAGGGCGACAGGAAAACCGCCGAAACGCTTTCAAAAATCGTTCCCTTGGTGCTTGAAAAGAACGGCTTTAAAAACGTTTATTCGGACATTTGGTGGTACAAATTAAAGCAGGGCAGCGGTGTTTATGGTGTCTTTTGGGACAAGAACCTTGAAAACGGGCTCGGCGACATTTCGGTTAAGAAAATCGACCTACTTAGATTTTACTGCGAGCCTTATATTTCGAGCATTCAAGATAGCCGATACGTTTTCCTGCTTTCGCTTTGCTCTACTGCCGAGGCAAAAAGACGTTATCCAAACGCCGACGTAAAGAGAAACGGACACAATATGACGCTTAAAGGCTACTTCGGTACTGAAGATTTAAGCGGCAAGGTGATGATTGTCGATTGCTACGAAAAGGTTAAACTGCCAAACGGCAAAACCGCTGTTCACCTAACCAAGCTGATTGGCGAGAGTGCGGTTTATTCAAGCAAGACCGACCCGCTTTTTGCGGAAACGGGAATTTACGCTCACGGAATGTATCCCTTTGTTGTGGATACTATGGTGCCCATTGAAGGCTCGCCGTTTGGTATGGGACTTGTGGACATCGGCAAAAACGCGCAGGCACAGGTTAACAAGCTTGAATATTTAATCGAGCGCAACGCGCTCATCGCGTCAAGACAGCGCTTTTTGGTAAAGCGTGACGGCGGCATTGACCCCGAAAAGCTTTCCGACCTGTCTGTAGATTTTATCGAGTGCGACAGAAACGTTGACGACAGTTTTGTAAGACCTATCCAGGCAAATCCGCTTCCTCAAAGCATTATCGACTGCCGCGATGAGAAGATAGAGGAGCTTAAAGAGCTTATTGGTAACCGCGACTTTTCGCAGGGCGAAACCGCCAAGGGCGTTACCGCTTATGCGGCAATTTCGGCCTTGCAAAAGGCAGGAAACAGGCTTTCGCGCGACTGCATAGATTCTTCCTACAGGAGTTTTTCCGAGGTGGTTTATATGATAGTCGAGCTGATTTCGCAGTTTTACACCGACAAGCGCAGTTTTAGAATTGTGGGCGAAAACAGCGAGGTTTCGTACCTTGCGTTCGGTGGCGACAGGAGTCAGCCGTTTACCGCGTCGATTTTCGACATTGAAATTACAGCGCAAAAAAAGAATGCCGTTGACTCTCTTTCTCACAACGAGCTTATTTTAGACCTGTTCAAAGCAGGTGCTTTTGATGAGGAAAAAAGAGATGCCGCGCGAGCCGCAATAAATGCGATGATGCTCGACACAAAGCAAAGCATTCTCCAAAGCTTAAAATAAAGGAGAAGATATATGTTACCTGAAAATGAGAATTTAAATATAGAGCCTATCGACACAGTTGAGGTGTCGGGAAACGAGGATTTGGGGACGCCCGAAACCGTTTCCGACGAGGCGGAAAATTTTCGTGTTTTCAAAACACAGGAGGAGTTTCAGGCCTGCCTTGACAGAGCACTTGGCAAGCGGCTTGCAAAGCAGCGAGAGCAAAGCGACGAGCTTATGCGCTTAAAGCCGCTTGTAGAGCTCGCTTGCGGTCGGTTTGGAGTCTCCGACCTTGAAGAGCTTGAAAACGCGCTAAAACAAAACACGGACGGGGAAAGTCTCTCTATGTCCGCCGAAAGCCTTAAAAGTGAGCTTTCAAGCCTTGCCGAGCAAAACGGCAAGCTATACAGCCCCGAGCAGTGCGAGAGCCTGCTCGCCGATGAGAGATTTAACGCTCTTATCAAAAACGGATTTTCGGTAAAAGAGGCCTATGACACCTTAAATCTTGCGCTTGTGATAAGCGACGCGCAGGAGAGGGCTAAGGACGCGCTACTGAGGGAAATTCGTTTAAAGGGAATGTGGCCACAGGAGGACGCCGTTTCCGGATACGGCAGTTTTTCGGCGGCACTTGACCCACAAAATTTAAGTGATGCACAACGAAAAGACATTAGAGAGAGGGTTAGGCGTGGAGAGCGAATAACCTTCTAAGCTTAAGAAAGGAAGAATTTTAATGAACGATTTAAACACAAACGTAACCACACAAACAGGCGAAGGCTGTGAAATTAGCAGCGTCGAGATGAAAACCTACTACGACACCGAGCTTATTCGCAACGCTGAGCCGCTTTTAGTCCACGATATGTTCGGACAAAAGCGTTCCATCCCCAAAAACGGCGGTAAGACCATCGAGTTTCGCCGCTTAAATCCCTTCCCCAAGGCTGACAAGCCTCTTGTTGAGGGAATAACCCCCGACGGCAAAAGTCTTGACTGGTCAAAGCTTTCGGCAACCGTTAATCAGTACGGTGACTACGTTACCGTTTCCGATATGCTCGACCTTACAGCTATCGACAACAACATTCTTGAAGCAACCGTTATCTTGGGCGACCAAGCAGGTAGAACCCTTGACACCGTAACCCGTGAGGTTATCAACGCAGGTTCTAACGTGCAATACGCCGCAGGTGAGGTCGATGCAAGATGCGAGCTCGACGAGAGTCACGTTATGACCGTTGCCGCTGTTAAGAAGGCAGTCAGCACCTTAAAGAAAGGTCTTGCAAAGAAGATAAACGGCGACTACGTTGCTATCATTCACTCAAACGTTGCTTACGACCTTATGAACGACCCCGAGTGGCAAAGCGTTAAGGAGTACAATCCTAAGGATTGGTACGAGGGCGAAATCGGAAAGATTTTCGGTTGCCGTTTCATCGAAACCACCGAGGCTAAGGTCTTTAAGGGTAAGGACCTTACCGAGATGAACAGAAACCTTACCGTAAACGCTACTTCGGGTAAAAAAATTACCGTTAACGAGGAGCTTTCCTATACGGATACTAACAATATCGTTGGTAGATACGTGCTCATTAACGGTCATAGATACACAGTAGCATCGGCTACCACAAACAGCATCACCCTTGAGGAGAATTTTGCTTCTTTTGATAGCGGCACAGTTATCTATCCCGGTGAGGCAGGCAAAGATGGTATGGACGTTTACTCCACACTCTTCTTCGGCGCTGATGCTTACGGCATTACCGAGGTTGAGGGCGGCGGTCTTAAGACCATCATCAAGCAGCTCGGCTCGGCAGGCTCGGGTGACCCCCTTGACCAAAGAGCAACTGTTGGCTGGAAGGCAGTTAAAACTGCTGCTATTCTTTCACAGCCCTTTATGGTTCGTGTAGAAACCGCCAGCACACTCGCTGACTAATTTTAAAAAAAGGTGCGGCCCTGCCGCACCTTTATAAAAAAGAGGAGGATTCTTAAATGGCAAAGGCTAAAAGCAAAACCGAACAAAAGGAAACCATAAAGCTTTTTTATGACGGCTACAAATACGTTGACGACGTGACTGTTATCGTAAACGGAAAAACATATATCATCAAAAGAGGTGTTGAGGTTAGCGTTCCGACAAGCGTAAAGCTTGCGTATGAGGACAGCGTAAGACAGGAGAGGGAAGCGCAAAAATATATCGACACCATGCACAACGGCTAATAAAAAGGAGGGAAGATAAATGCTCACCCCCAAACAGCTTATAAATACTATGCGAGAGGATTTTTCGCTCTCGCTTAAGGACGAAAAGGTAATTTTCCTAATCAACACACTCGAAAGCAAGCTCGAAGGGCACGGCGTTATCAAGTCGGCGCAAGTTTTCACCTATGAAAACCTGAGCACAGCCGCGCTTTCGCTTAGCGACGAGTACGTTGAGGTTTATATTTATCACATTCTTTCCAAGGAAGCAATTTTGCAGGGCGATATATCGCGGCTTAACAATTTAAGCGCGCTTTATAGTGCCGCTCTCAATAATCTTTTTTCGGAAAAACAAAACAGGAAAATAGCTTATAAAAACATTTGGTAAGGAGGAAGCTTATGTATGCATTTCCAAAACTCAGCGCGCACGTAAAAGACGCTACCGTTTCGCAGTTTAGCGGACTTGACACAAGAAACGGCGCAAAGGACGGAAGTCTTAAATCACAAAAAAATATGTCGAGTATGGCTCTTCCTTGCCTTAGCACACGATTTGGAAGAAGAAAAATATTAACCATGAACCAGGGCGAAAAGATTGTCGCGGCGTATTTTTTTGACAAGGCCTACGTTTTGACAAACGTCGGCGACGTAACGCAGGTTTATTGCGGCGATAATTTTTCCGAGCTTAAACTGATTTTAACCTCGAAGGACGGCGATTTGCCAAGCTCGCTTTTACACCGTTTTAACAGGCTTATATGCGTATTCAACCTAATTAACTATGAAGACGGCACAAGTCTTCTTTCCTCGACGCTTGGCGCGGTTGACCAGCCGCTTAAAAGTGAAGCACCCGATTTCACCGACGTTACGACATACGCAGGAAGGCTTGTGGGCTGTAGATTAAATCAAATCCGCGCCAGTGCCTATAATAACGTATACGATTGGGACCACGACAAAGAAACGGAGGATTTGAGCCTGCGCGCTTACCTTAAAAATCTTGCTGTGCAAACCTATTTCACCGCCTGCACCACCTACAAAAACCGCGCGATTTTCTTCACCGAGGACGAGATGTACGAGCTTTACGGCGACAGTCCGCTCAACTTTGAGGTGGTGAAAATTGCCGACGTTGGCTGTGTGAACAGGCACAGCGTTTGCCAGTGTGACGGCAAGCTTTATTTCATTTCACGCGAGGGAATATACTCCTACAACGGCTCGACGCCGACAAGGATTTCGCGCGAAATTACCGCTCAGCCCATCGTGAGTGAAAATGGCTTTGAGTCTACTCTCGGCGGTGCGGCAGGCGTAATTTACGCTTCGTATTTAACCGAGGGCGGCAGAAGGCTTTATACCTACGACGTAGAGCGTGAAACCTGGGCGCAGGAGGACGATATTGCGGCGGTTGACATAGTCGGAAAATTCGGTAAGACCTATCTTGTGACCGAGGACTGCATTTACGAGGCTGACTGTGAATACACCCCGACCGATGCGGCTAACGACGGCGCGCAGTTTGCGTGGGAGGTTGTGACCGCACCCATTTACGCAAACACGACCACCCTTAAAAGAGCGGTAAGGCTCGGCGTTTTTGTCGAGCAAAAAAGGAGCAGTGAGCTTGAGCTTTACATAAGCCTTGACGACGGTGACTTTGAGCTTGTCAATAGAGAAATTTTCCGCGGCTGTAGGGAAATTGGCGTTTCGCTCGGCGACAGGCACTACCAAAAGCTTGTGCTTAAAATAAAGGGCAAGGGCGAATCCAAAATTCACTACATAAGCCAAAGCTACGTTTCGGGAGGTAAGGTACAGTGAAAAAGCCGAGTATAGTTAAGTTCACCACACCGCCACCTGTAAGCAGCGGCAACATTGAGGACGTTATTTCAAGAATAGAGCTAATGAGAAAAGACCTCACCTATATTTTAAGTAGGTTAGAGGAAAAAATAGAAAATCTTGAAAACTAAACTTCTGCAAGGCAGAGGAAAGGAGGAAAAATGATTGAGATAAAAAACAAGCGAATGATACTTTTCCCCGAGGATAGAATTATCGGCGCGCAGGGCGACGTAGACACCGCCGAGCGAAAGTTTGTTTTGGACAGGGTGCAGGACGGCTTTGACTTGTCCACCTTTGTGGCGTGGGTGAAAATTTTGCCTTCAAACGGCGAGGAAGCCTACGACCAACGCATAAAAAAAGAAATTATAGGTGACAGGATAGTGCTAACCTGGCTGCTTTCGGGCATAAATCTTAAGTACGAGGGTGAATTTTCGGCGCAAATAGTTTTGGCTTCGCCCGATTATTTTTATCCCGAGGACTTAGAGTCGCTTTCCGATGACGACCTGATTGTTCCGGCGATGGTTCCCGGTGTCAGCGCGCCTGTTTGGCAAACCTACAGGGAAACCTTCGTGGTTGACGGAAGCATTGACAACACAATCGCGTATGATTACGTTACAAAAAACATACTGCTTTCGGCCATCGCGCGTACCATTCAAAACGTTGAAAAAACCGAGGAGTTTTACGAGGAATGTGAAAGTGCAAGAACTGCGGTCAGTATGATGTACGGCTCGGTTTCCGAGAATATCGAATACGCCGAAACGCTTCGCAGTGCAACCGAGGCGGCGGCAATTTCGGCGCAGGACAGCAAAGCGGCGGTTGAGCTCTCATGCAAAAATGCTGAGGAGCACGCGACGGCTGCCGCCGAAAGCGAAAAGGATGCTATGGACGCCGCCGCTATGGCAAGCATAACTGCGGATGAGTGCACAGCGATACTCAACGAGTGTGCCGATTTGGTAGAGGATGCGCAGGAAAACCTTCTAAATCAGCGTCTTGAAGAAAATTATCGCTTGATTTTCAGCAAAACGCTAACCGAGGAGGACACCGGCTACAGTGCATTTGAAATAGTAGAGGATATGGACGGTCAGCCGCTAAATTTAAGAGAGTTTTGCTTTTTTATACACATTCCCGCAATGTCCGATGCGCAAAACAGCTACCTAAGACTCGACATAAAGTGTGATGAGAGCGGTTATTCGAGAATAGCGCAGTTTGCAGGCATCAGCAGCAGCGCGGACACATATTTAAGAGTAGAGGCGGAGAACAAGGGAAGATGGACGCTGAAGTATTCAAAGGCAGGCGCGTGGTTCCAAAATGCCGACTCGGTGTCGGTGGGCGGAACACTTTGCTCGGCCTCGCGCGTGACCGACGGCAAGAGAGCAAAGGCGGTAAAACTGCTTCAGCACAGCTCGGTAGGCGCCGAGTTCCCTGCAGGCACTCTTATTGAAATGTGGGGAATAAACTCCCCGGAAACTGAGGAGGGAGCAAATGAGTAAGGCATATAAATTTGTAAGCGGCAAGGGTAGAGTTGAGATGAGCGAGGATGAAATGCGCTCTCTTGGTTCGGATTTTCCCTTGCCTACAAAAGAGCCGCAAAGTCTTTCGGAGCTTTCAAGTAAGGTCGAAAGAATACTTTCGGTTTTAGAGTCCTTAAAGCTTATTTCCTCGCTGTCTAAAAAAGAAGGCGGGGAAGAGAATGGAAATTCATGAACGGCTTGCAAAGCTTGAGGCTGATGACAAAAACATTTTTCATCAGCTCTCCGAAATCAAGGAAGAGGTAAAGGATATTCGTAGGCTTACCAATGCGGTCGAGAAAATTGCACAAAAAACCGAGTCCATCGACAGCAAGGTGGACGATATGGGCAATAGACTGCTTGTGGTGGAAAGAGAGCCTGCCGAGAGCTTTTCGCACTATAAAAAACTCATTATCGGCGCGATTTTGACAGCGGCAGTAAGCTCGGTGCTTGCGAATATTCTTTCGCTTGTAATGAAATAAAACGCGAAAGGAGAACGTTATGGAAATCACGGCAATTTTAATTATGGCAGTTTTAGTTGAGGCGGTAGTAACCTATATAAAAACCTGGGTTGTCAACAGGGAGTTTAAGTGGCCGATGCTTGTGTCCGCTGTTTTGAGCATCGCGGTGTGCATAGCCTACGGGCTTGACATTCCCTCGGCGGTGGGCGTTAGCAGCAGTATTCCGTTTGTGGGAATGATAATTACAGGCGTGTTAATATCGCGCGGAAGCAACTACATAAACGACCTTCTAAAGAAGCTCACATCAAGCAAGGTGATACTGCCTTACGAGGAAACGGATGTGGAAATATAATGGCGCAGTACGTGACAAACCTGCCTGTAAACGGCGACTTTAACATTACCGCCACCTTCGGTCAAACGGGAAAATACTGGTCGACCTACCACAAGGGCATTGACATCACCGCTTCGCAAAAGGATATTTACAGCGTTTGCGACGGCGAGGTTACGGTAGTCGGCTGGGACGAGAACGGCTGGGGAAGATACGTTTCGGTGAGACCTAAGGGCCTTGATAGAATAAGAATTATCGTTTGCCATCTTGTGAAAGATAGCGTCAAGGTCAAAAAAGGCGATAGCGTAAACAGGCTCACTCGCCTTGGTAAGATGGGCGCGACGGGAAACTGCAGCGGTGTGCACGTTCATATCGAAATGCGCATTGACAACACGCCCGTTTGCCCAAGCGAGTATTTGCTCATTCCAAACAAAAAGTGCACAGGGCTCAAGAGCACCAACTTTAAATTTGACGCAAGCTGTCAAAAGAGTGCTCTCTCGGCAGTGCTGCAAAGCTTTGACCAAAAGAAAAACGAAGCGGTGGACGCCGCCGAGAAATTACAGGAGCAAATAACCACCCTGCAACAAAGCCTAAAAACAGCCGAGCAAAAGATAGCTGATTTAAGCGAAAAAATCGCTAACGCTAAAAAGGCACTTGGGTAAAATAAAAAAGCTTCCAAAGTAAACTTTGGAAGCTTTTTATTTGCTGTTTTAAAGTTCGGGAAACAATCGTTGTTTTTAGAAAAAAGCCTCCCTTGTGCAAAGGGAGGTGGATTTGCCGTAGGCAAAGACGGAGGGATTGTAGTGGAAAAACAACCCCTCAGTCAGCTTTGCTGACAGCTCCCCTTACACAGGGGAGCCTTAAATAACTACCCATTCAACGCTTTTAACTTAGTCGAGAAAATCGCGGAGCTTTTTGCTTCTGCCGGGGTGGCGGAGTTTTCTTAAGGCCTTTGCCTCAATTTGTCTAATTCTCTCACGGGTTACGTTAAATTCCTTACCAACCTCTTCGAGAGTTCTCGGTCTACCGTCCTCAAGTCCGAAACGAAGGCGAAGCACCTTTTCCTCACGCGGAGTGAGGGTGGAAAGCACTTTGCCGATTTGCTCCTTTAAAAGAGTGTAGGAAGCGGCCTCAGCGGGTGCGGGAGCGTCGTCGTCGGGAATGAAATCGCCAAGATGGCTGTCTTCCTCTTCACCGATAGGTGTTTCAAGCGAAACAGGCTCCTGCGAAACGCGCATAATCTCGCTAACCTTCTCAACAGGCATATCAATCTCAGCGGCGATTTCTTCCGCGGTAGGTTCGTGGCCGTTCTTATGTAACAGCTGACTTGAAACCTTTTTAACCTTATTGATTGTTTCAACCATGTGAACAGGGATACGAATGGTTCTTGCTTGGTCGGCAATAGCTCTTGTGATAGACTGTCTAATCCACCAGGTAGCGTAGGTTGAGAACTTAAAGCCCTTAGTGTAGTCGAATTTCTCAACGGCCTTGATAAGTCCCAAGTTACCCTCTTGGATAAGGTCTAAAAACTGCATTCCGCGTCCGACGTATCTCTTTGCGATGCTTACAACAAGTCTAAGGTTTGCCTCACTGAGTCTTCTTGCGGCAACCTCGTCGCCTGCGGCCATTTGCTCGGAGAGCAAAAGCTCCTCTTCAGCGGAAAGCAGGGGAACGCGGCCGATTTCCTTAAGATAAACTTTAACAGGATCGTCAACCTTGGGCGAGTCAGCGGTGTCTTCACCCTCAGTAAGTCCCTCAAGCGGCATATTTTCAATATCGGTGTCAATGTCAAGCTCTAAGTCCTCAACGATTTTAATGTTAGAGCCTTCGATTTTTTCATAAAGCTTGTCTACCTGCTCAACGTCAAAGTCGAACTCTTCAAGCAAATCGTTGATTTGCTGGGTGGTAAGCTCGCCGCGCTGTTTTCCAATTTCAATAAGGTCGGAAATAAGCTTGTTTTTATCTTGTGAAGCCATAATAAATTCTCCTCTATTTTTTATCTTTTCCAAGTTTTTCAATTAAATCGCGCAGACTCTCATCGTCCATGCTCTTAACATTATCTCCCGAAAGCAGTGCCTTATCCCGTTCGGCACGCAGGGAAAATATAACCTCCTCAAACTGCTCGCTTGTGCGAACGTAATTTCCCTCGCGGGAAATGGTTGCGGCAAGCCTTGCCATCTCGTCGGGAGTGATAAGCGCTCCGAGTGACAGTAAATCGAGGGTGTCCGACTCTCTCGCCACCGGCAAAATGACGTCAAACATTTTTTTACCCCAATCGGTGACAAAGTCATCGCGAGTGACCGCGTGCTTGTCTATTATCTTCAAAAAGTCGGGGTTGCCGAAAAGCGAACCGAGTAGCCATTCCTCACAAACGGCTGCCGATAAAAGCTTACGTTTTTGCGGATTGACGTTATCGCGAAGACCGTTTTGCACGGTAAGGCTTTGGCGCTCTTTTTTCGCCTGAGTGTTTTTGTTTTGGCGAATGAGGCTTTGTACGTTTTGCGATATAGCTTGCGCTGAAACGTTAAGCGTATTTGCAAGTCGCGAGATGTAAACATCTCGCTCAATGGGATTTGAAATAGTGGCAAGTATTTTGGAAGCTTCCTTTAGAGCCGAAACCTTGCCCGAATCGGTCGAAACGTCGTGCTTTTTAAGAGTTGCGTCAAGCTCGTTTTCTATTGCACTAACGCTTGCTGATAAAAGCTGAGCAAAGCGTTGTTTTCCGTATTTTTTGATAAACTCATCGGGGTCTTTTGCGCCCGTGATTTTTATAATTCGAGATGAAACGCCTGCCGCATCAAGTAGTCCGAAGCTGCGGCGTGCCGCCTTTTGACCTGCTTCGTCGGCGTCGGTTGCGATAAGCACCTCGGGAACGTATTTTGACATTATTCTCACTTGGTTATCGGTCAGCGCCGTTCCGAGCGGGGCAACGGCGTTGTCAAAGCCTGCCTGATGCAGTGCGATAACGTCCATATAACCCTCGCAAAGAATGAAAAACCTGTCGCGCCCCGATTTTGCAAGCTCCTCGGCAAAGACCGACGATTTTGCATAATTTAGCGCGTACAAATTCCTGTTTTTGACAAAAACTGCCGTTTCGCCGGTGTTAAGGTATTTGGGACCCTTGTCCTCGCCGCTCAGTCGTCTTCCGCCGAAAGCGATAACATTTCCGCGAATGTCAATGATAGGGAACATAAGACGGTTTCTAAAAAAGTCAATAAAATTGCCTTTTTGGGTGCGCGTTGCAACGCCTGCCGCCGTCATTTCGGCATCCGAAAAGCCTTTTTTGCGAAGATGTTTTATAAGACTATCCCAGCTGTCAGGCGCGTATCCGAGTCCAAAACGGTTGACAGTTTTTGCGTCAAGTCCGCGCTCGGTTACGTATTTTAGCGCAGTAGCGCCTTGCGGTGCGCGTAGAGCGGCGTGGAAAAAGCGCGCGGTCTCGCGGTTTATTTCCAAAATTCGCCCTTTAAGCCGAGCGGCGCCATCGTCGATATTATCCTCGGGAACGGCGAGACCTACCTTTTCGGCAAGGAATTTTACCGCCTCGGGATAGGAAAGATTTTCGGCCTTCATAATAAAGGTAACAACGTCTCCGCCTGCGCCGCAACCGAAGCAGTAAAAAAGCTGCTTGTCCGAGGAAACGTTAAAGGACGGAGTTTTCTCGCTGTGGAACGGACAAAGACCTTTAAGGCTCCTGCCGTTTTTCTTTAAAACAACGTACTGGGAAATTATGTTTTCAATATCGCAGCGCGCACGAAGCTCGCTTAAAAAATCTTCCGATAAACGCATATAATTTCCCCCTTTTGTTTTAATTTGGTTTAGTAAATCGACCAAGCCTTCGGGATAACAAGCTCCTCGTAATATTTTATGGCATATCGGTCGGACATACCTGCAATATAATCGCAAACAGCCCTGTCAACGCCCTCTTTTATGCAAATTTCGGCATACATATCGGGGAGCTTTTCAGGGTGATTTTTGAAGTAATCATAGAGATATTTTATAATATCCTGCGCCTTGCCTTCTTCGCTTTTGGCGGCTGAGCCAAGGTAAACGGTTTGATACATAAAGGTGTGCAGGGTATCAAACGCGCGCCTAATGTGCGGCGCCATTTTGATGCTTCGTGTATCGTCGGTAATGATACTGCGCACAAGCGTCGAGATACGCTGTGACCTTGTTTTGCCAAGCACGTCAATAGCGTCCTGAGGCAAATCCTCACTTGAGATAATACCTGCGTTGCAGGCGTCGTCAATATCGTGATTTATATAAGCAATCTTGTCGGCAATTTCGATAATTCTGCCTTCAAGAGTTTCGGCAACTTGATTTGTGTGACACAAAATAGCGTCAAGCACCTCGTGTGAGAGGTTAAGTCCTGCGCCGCCCTTTTCAAGCTTTTGCGCAACGCGAACGCTGTGCTTGTAGTGCTTAAAGCCGTCGGGCGAGATTTCGTTTAGAGTACGCTCGCCTGCGTGTCCAAACGGTGTGTGACCTAAATCGTGTCCTAAAGCGGCCGCTTCGGTCAAGTCCTCGTTAAGACGCATAGCGCGTGCGATAGTCCTCGCAATTTGCGCAACCTCAAGCGTGTGCGTGAGTCGGGTGCGGTAATGGTCGCCCTCGGGTGAGAGGAAAACCTGAGTTTTGTGCTTTAATCTACGAAAGGCTTTGCAGTGAATTATTCGGTCCCTGTCACGCTGAAAACAGGTTCTCAGCTCGCAAGGCTCTTCAAAGCGCTCTCTACCCTTTGAGTTTTTGGCAAGACAAGCGTCGGGAGCGAGCAGCAACCTCTCTCTATCTTCCGTCATTTCTCTAATGGTCATAATATTCTCCCTTCGGTAGAAATTAAATCATTATACTTACCCAAGTATATTATACCACAAAAAATATTAAATGTCAAAAAATAACTGCTCTTTTCGCTCAATTTTTGCAACTGCGTTTGTAAGCTCTACAAGCTCAGCCTCAAGCCTCTCGGTAAAAGCGGCAGGGGAAAAGATGTTTATAAGCACGTTTTCGCCAAAATCGCTTGAAATTATGGCAATATTTTGAGCGTTTAAATATGGTGAAATCCTGCCGTAAAGGTTGTAGGGAACCGTGACCTCAACCCTGTCACCAAAGGTGCGGGTGATAATGTTAGCGGCATTAACAACGTCGCTTGCGCCCTTTGAATAAGCGCGTGTAAGGCCGCCCGTGCCAAGCAGTGTGCCGCCAAAATAGCGCACGGTTGCTATGGCAACGTTGTATATTTCCTTGTGAAGTAGCACGTCAAGGGTGGGCATACCTGCAGTACCGCTCGGCTCGCCGTCGTCGCTGTAGCGCTTAATTTGCCCTTCAAGCAGGCTGTAGGCGTAAACCACGTGTGTGGCCTCTCTATGCATAGATGAAATTTTAGACAAAAATTCTACTGCCTGCTTTTCGGTTTCTACGGGTGCAAGATAAGAAATAAAGCGCGATTTTTTCTCAACAAACTCGCTAACTGCCTCAGCGGCGGCAGTTTTGTAGTTCTTTGCCATAAAATTTCATTCCTTTCAGTTAATTTTAATAGAGGGCAAAAAGGGCCGTCTTTTATAAGACAGCCCTTTTTTGATGCTTTGATTATTTGTCCATACCGAAACGCTTCTTAAATCTATCAACACGGCCACCGGTGTCAACCAGCTTTTGTCTGCCGGTGAAGAAAGGGTGACATTTTGAACAAATTTCAACACGGATCTCATCAGCAGTTGACTTTGTCTCAAAAGTAGCACCGCAAGCGCACTTTACAGTAACGGTCTTGTAATCGGGATGAATGCCTTTTCTCATTATTTTCACCTCTTTAAAATTTGCGGTCTGTCTGTTTCTGTCGCGCAAGCTGTGACCTACGCTAAACATTCCCCGCTAATGTAGCTGCCTGCCAATAGCGTGAGATTTTGCCCACACGTACAAAGCAATATGTATTATAGCACACTAATATATAAATTGCAAGTGCTTTTTTATATTTAATGTGTTAAGAAAAAAAGCACGGTATATACTCTCTTGAGATATTTGATTTTATTATTGATTATAGTGGGGCACACTTTTTATATTTATTCGTCCGTTTTTTTCTTTTTTAATATTAAGTGTAAAAATATACAAAAAATAGGTATTCCCAAAATTGCACCAAGCAAAAGAGAAGCACCTACACAAGCAAAAAAACCGCCGATGGCAAGTTTGATTTTTTGCTTAATTACTCCGCAAACAGCTATAATGGTTCCGAGAATAATTCCCAATATAAATGACAATAAAAACAAAGGTAAAATAGATATAATAATATCCATGTTATAACCTACCATTTCATATTTTTTCTAAAATAAAAAAGTGCGCCCCAACAAGAGACGCACGAAAAAGTGAATCTCTCAATTGTTGCTACACAACCTCTGCCGCTATGGGTATGAGGAAAAAGAGAAACACTTTTTACCAAAGTATGTTTCCCATAACAGCAAAAATTATTAGGTTGTGTAGCAACAAGTATTATACTAAAATTCGCACAAAGTGTCAAGATAAAAGGATATATGCCAAAAAAACAAAAAAGCAGTTGCTCTAAATAAGAGCAACTGCTTAAAATTTTGATTTTATCTAATAATAATTTCTTCTCTTGCAGGGCCGTTTGTGACTATTGCAAACTTAAAGCCGATTTCCTTTTCGATAAACTCTATGTACTTTTTGCAGTTTTCGGGAAGGTCCTCGTATTTTCTAATTCCGCGCACGTCACACTTCCAGCCGGGAAGAGTTTCGTATACAGGTTTAGCCTTCTCAAGAAGCGGAGTTACGGGGAAATCGCGGGTGATTTTGCCGTCAATCTCGTAGCCTACGCACACTTTAAGCTCGTCCAAGTAACCGAGCGCGTCAATTACGGTTAAAACTGCGTGTGTTGTGCCCTGCACCTCACAGCCGTAACGGGTAGCAACGGCATCAAACCAGCCCATTCTTCTCGGTCTGCCAGTGGTAGCACCGTACTCGCCGCCGTCGCCGCCGTTTTTACGCATCTCTTCGGCCTCGTCGCCGAAAATCTCACTAACGAAAGCGCCTGCGCCGACTGCCGACGAATAAGCCTTAACAACAGTGTAAATTTCCTTTATTGCGTAAGGGGGAACGCCCGCGCCCGCACAGCCGTAGCCTGCGATGGTGTTAGACGAGGTTACCATAGGATAAATGCCGTGGTCGGCATCCTTTAAGGTGCCGAGCTGTCCCTCTAAAAGCACGGTCTTGCCCTCTTTTTCAGCCTCGTAAACAAGCTTTCTAACGTCGCCTACGTAGGGAGCGATGCCGTCACGCCATTTCATAAGGGTTTTGAAAATTTCCTCGGCATCAAGAGGCTCTTTGCCGTAAAGGTTTTTAATAAGAATGTTTTTGACCGAGAGCACGTTCTTTAATTTTTCCATAAGACGCTCTTCGTCGAAAAGCTCACAAACTTGGAAACCGATTTTTGCATATTTATCGGAATAAAAGGGAGCAATACCGCTTTTTGTAGAGCCAAAGCTTGCCTTGCCAAGACGCTCTTCCTCGTACACGTCAAAAAGCACGTGATAGGGCATAACCATTTGACAACGCTCGGAAACCATAATTTTAGGCGCGGGAACACCTTTTGACACAACGTCCTCAATTTCCTTTAAAAGCTTTTCAACGTCAAGCGCAACACCGTTACCGATGCAGTTGATAACGCCCTCGTTAAAAACGCCCGAGGGAAGTGTGTGAAGTGCAAATTTGCCATAGTCGTTCTTAATTGTGTGGCCTGCGTTTGCACCGCCTTGGAAACGAACAACAATGTCGGCATCTTTTGCGAGAAGGTCGGTAATTTTGCCCTTACCCTCGTCGCCCCAGTTAGCTCCTACTACTGCTTTAACCATAAGTTAAATCTCCCTTTCAAGTAAGTTTAAAAACAACATTCTTATTTTATCAAAACGCGCCCTGTATGTCAATTAAAAAAATAAAAAACCACCCGCATAGCGGGTGATTTTTTATTTTCGGGCATAGCCCTAATCATTACTGACTGCGCATAAATGCGTTTTTTGCTTAACTGCCAGCCATGCACCATATGCTTGCTACCAGTAAACTGGTTGTTTACGTGCTTGGCTCCCTCTGACGAGGGAGCTGTTGAGCGTTAGCGAAACTGAGGGAGAGAATAATATAACCCAAGATATTTTCTATGTTTTTTCTCTCCCTCCGTCTTTTTGCTTCGCAAAAATCCACCTCCCTCGTCAGAGGGAGGCAGGCATGTTAACGCTTTTTGTTTTTGTGATTTTACTTAATTTTTTTCATCGGTTAACCCATTTTGAACCACGCGACTATCGCGTGGTTTTCTTTATACAACAAAACCTCTCTAAATTTTTAGAGAGGTTTTTAAAAAATTATTCGGTGCGAAGTGCAACAACGGGATCCTTTTTAGATGCGCTTGAGGACGGGATAATTCCCGCAAACAGCGTAAGAATCATACTTATAACAACAAGCACAATCGCTATGGGAATGGGCAGGAATGCCTTTAGATTAGCAATGCCCGTAAAGTAATTTAAAATAAGATTTATCGGTATGCACAAGAGATAGGTGACAAGCACGCCGATAAGGCCCGACGTAAAGCCGATAATTACCGTTTCGGCATTAAACATATGCGAAACGTTTTTCTTTGAAGCGCCGATTGCTCTTAGTATTCCGATTTCCTTTGTGCGCTCCTGAACCGAGATAAGCGT